>CAZREZ010000212.1:0-5525 GCA_964599115.1 uncultured Bacteroidales bacterium | reverse complement strand
TAATTGTTAATAACGCTGATTTTTTTCTATTTTTGAACACCAGGTAAATAATTACAAAAATTCAATAATTTATCCCTTTTTAGTATAGTTCCCAATTTTCTAATTTGCTGCCAAGGCAATAGCCGCAACACTAATTCTAACATCAGGAACTTTATATAAGGCATTTGCACAGGCTTCAAGGGTTGAGCCTGTTGTAATTACATCGTCAACCAATAAAATATGCTTTCCCTTTAATTGATTCTTCTCTCTAACACTAAAAATTTCACTCACGTTTTGCCATCTTTTAAACCGTGATTTTTTTGTCTGTGTTTGTGATGCAATTTTACGATAAAGTGATTTTGTATCTAATTCTATTTTCATGGACACAGAAACTCCTATTGCAAATTGCTCACTTTGATTATACCCTCTTTGCTTTTGTTTTTTCATGTGCAGAGGAACCGGTATAACAACATCAGCCGTATTAAACTGAGGCGATTCAATCAGATCCAAACCATACTGTTTTCCTATAAAAATTCCTATTTCTTTTTTTCCTTTGTATTTAAGTTGGTGAACAAGATGCTGTATCTTTGAGCCTTTGGCAAAATAATAATATGCCGATGCAGACTTAATATCCACCCTCCCCCAGAAAATTTCACTTACCGGATTATTTTTTTCAAAATGAAAATTCGTTTTTGGTAAATGGTAATTACAGAATGTACAAATAACCTTCTCGTTTTTATACAAGGTTTTACCACATGATGCACATACTCGCGGATAAATCAGTGAAAGAAAATCATCGAAAATACTTATCATCGTTTATGGTTTATACCCTAACTTATTAAATGTCATGATTAAGAAAATCTCTAAAAAATATTTCTCTGATTTTCAAGTATATTATTTATTTTTGAAGATTAATTTTTAAACTCTCTTTTTTATGAATAGGAAAATAAATTTTATCATTTCCTACTTATTGTTTGTTTTCATTTTATCAATTTCTTTATTTTTCATTTCCTGTAAAAAAGAAAATAATACAAACGGCGATAATAATGATAATCCGAATAATCCGCCAACCGCTTCCTTTACAATTAATCCATCATCGGGGCCCTTTACAACAAACTTTCTTTTTGATGCTTCTGCAAGTTCTGATAATGAAAGTCCTGCTACAGAGATAAAAGTTCGCTGGGACTGGCAAAATGACGGCACCTGGGACACAGAATATTCAGCCGTTAAAACCGCTAATCATCAATATTCCGCTGAGGGAACATATGTAACAGCTTTGGAGGTTGTTGATGTTCCGGGCTTAACAAATACAACTACAAAAGGCTTAAATGTATTTGGTTCGGGTGCAGACACACTGATCGTTTTAACGGGAACAGAATCTGCGGTTACCCAAACAACTGCAAATTGTTTAGGAGAAATAGCCGTGTTGGGAAATCTGGAAATTTTACTGCATGGACATTGCTGGTCTGTTTTTCCTTATCCTGATATTAATGATACAAAAACCAATTTAGGCCCAACATCTACTGTGGGTGAATTTACCAGCGACCTTACAGGGCTAATTGAAAGTCTGACTTATTATGTCAGGGCTTATGCAACAAACACTGAAGGAACTTTTTACGGAGATGAAATTAGTTTTCAAACAGCAACAAGCGGAAACGGTAGCCCCTGTGAAGGCACCCCAACAGTAACCGACGCTGATGGTAATGTTTATAACACTGTGCAAATAAACAGTTTTTGCTGGATGAGAGAAAATCTTAAGGTGGGAACTAAAATCAACAGCACAAAAAACCAAACCTACAATGGGATTGTAGAAAAATATTGTTACGACAATAATGAGCTTTATTGTGATATTTTCGGTGGTTTGTACCAATGGGATGAAATGATGCAATATGTTTCAAATGAAGACAATCAGGGTATTTGCCCGGATGGCTGGCACCTACCAACCTTTACAGAATTCGAAGAGCTTAAAAATTTTGCATCACAGGGCGACTATGCTTATTCATTAATATCAATGGGTGCTGCCTCGGGAAGCACCAACGAAACAGGCTTCTCCGCACTGATGGCCGGTTATCTTTCTTATATTCCACATGGATTCACCGACTTTAAATTTTCCACAAGTTTTTGGACAACAAAAAAATATTTCACCGGAGATGCAAGATTTGATTTTTTTCTTGATAATGCTTCTTTTGTGGGATTCGGAACTCCCGATAAAGCAATTGGTAATTCTGTTCGGTGTGTAAAAGATTCTGAATAACTAATACTAATGGCAAAACATACAATCATTTAATAATTTAGCCATTTAGCCACCTAATTCCAATTATCTTTGTACTCATGTCAATACAACCACATTTACTTGAAGTTAATAATCTAACGGTAGATTTTAAAACCGAAAATGAAAATGTAAGGGCTGTTGACGATATTAGTTTTTCCCTAAAAAAGGGTGGGGTTCTTGGTATTGTCGGGGAATCGGGTTCCGGTAAATCCGTTACCGCCCTCTCAATAATGCGGCTAATACAAACTCCACCTGGTAAGATAATTTCCGGTGATATTAATTATTATGATCCACCAGGTAATAAAATTGATCTTTCTTTGCTTTCTCCAAAAAATATTCAATCTTTCAGGGGTAAAAAAATTGCAATGATATTTCAGGAGCCAATGACATCCTTAAATCCTGTTTACACATGCGGAAATCAAATTGTTGAAGCTATAAGGCAACACCAAAATGTATCTAAAAAGAAAGCAAAAGAAAAAACAATTGAGCTCTTCAGTGAGGTTTTGCTTCCCAGACCTAACGATATTTTCAGCTCCTATCCACATCAGCTTTCCGGTGGTCAAAAACAAAGGGTTATGATTGCCATGGCTTTATCAAACAATCCTAAAATTTTAATTGCTGATGAGCCGACAACCGCCCTTGACGTAACAGTTCAAAAAACAATTCTTGATCTGATGAAAAATCTGCAAAAAAAGTATGGAATGAGTATAATTTTCATCACTCACGACCTTGGTGTTATTGCCGAAATTGCTAATACTGTTTTAGTGATGTACAAAGGTAAAATTGTTGAGCGTGGAAAAGTTGAAGGCATCTTTAAAAATCCTCAGCACTCATATACCAAGGGACTTTTAGCGTGCAGACCACCATTGAATATCAGGCTGAAGAAGCTTCCGGTTATTAATGATTTTCTGGAAAATAAAAATAACGTAACAATAAAAGGCTTTACAAAAGAATTAATTATTTCAGAAAAGGAAAGAAAATTAAAACAAAGGGAAATATTTGAAAAAGAACCTGTTTTAATATTAAAAAATATCAAAACATTTTTTCCGGTTAAAAAAGGTGTTTTCGGAAAACCCAAAAATTACATAAAGGCTGTTAATGATATTAGTTTGAATGTTTATCCTGGTGAGACCTTAGGTTTGGTGGGTGAATCGGGATGTGGAAAAACCACCCTTGGGCGGTCAATATTAAAGCTTGTTAACACAAACGGAGGTGAAATATTATATAATGGAAAAAATATTGAAACAATATCAAAAAACGAATTGCGAAAATTGCGAAAAGACCTTCAAATAATTTTTCAGGATCCGTATTCTTCATTAAATCCGAGGATAACAGTCGGTTCGGCAATTATGGAGCCTATGAAGGTTCATAGGCTTTATAAAAATCATAGAACCGGAAAATTAAAAGTCTTTGAACTGCTTGAAAAAGTAAACCTTGATAAAGGTTATTTTTATCGCTATCCGCATGAGCTTTCCGGCGGACAAAGACAGCGAATTTGTATTGCAAGGGCTTTAGCTTTAAATCCAAAATTTATTATTTGCGATGAATCGGTTTCAGCATTGGACGTTTCAATTCAGGCACAGGTATTAAACCTTTTAAATGATCTGAAAAGGGAATATGGTTTTACTTATATTTTTATTTCCCACGATCTATCGGTTGTAAAATTCATGTCCGACAGAATGGCTGTAATGAAGGACGGCAAAATTGAAGAAATCGGCGATGCAGACCAAATTTATAATTATCCAAAATCCGAATATACACAAAATTTAATCAGGGCTATTCCCAGGGGTGTATTTTAAAGCATAAACTTAAGGATTAATATACTCTATGTTTTCAAAACTATAATCACCACCTTCGCCAACAATCTTAAAAATTAAATATGGGGTCATTGTATTTCCTTCATCATCAATATCACAGTTTCCTGAAGCGCCAATATAGTCCACACCACCTATGTCTGCTGCAAGCCTAATGTCGGGCCATCCGTCATTTGGATAAACTATAAAATCTCCAAATTCAAAATTGGTAACAAGTCTTATTTGTTCATTAACGGCCTCCCTGAACAACTCCATGTTACCCAATCCTGCAGAATATGCTGCTTCTTCAATTGCTAAAGCAAAAATATATCCTATATCATAAAATTGTGCATTGAACGAACCAACTTCCTGTCCGTATTTTTCCATTAACTTTTCAGCAAAGTATTTATATGCATCTGTTGTTGTATCCGGAAAAGAAACGCTTCCAAAATTTTTAGGCTTACCGTTTATTTCTCCAATCATTATTTCAACATGGGCATCAAAAATATTCTCTGAATGTAAGGCATCACAAAGAATAAAATGTGTATTTGTAAGATCTTTTTCTCTATTAATCTGATAAAGACTATCAATAAATTCAACATAAACATCGGAATTAAGCATTGATATAAAAACAGCATCCGGAGAATCGGCTAACAGCAGGTTCAGTTTATTTACATAGTCAGAATCATTTTTATTAAACTTTACTTCTGTAACCACCCCTGCTCCGAAAACAGCCTGAAAGTTTTCCGATAATCCCTCCGAATAAAAATCATTTTCTTCAACAGCTATAGCAACAGTGGTTATTCCAATTTCGGTAGCTTTTTGTGCTAAAACATTCGCCTGATAGCTATCTGGCGGGCACAGGCGTTGAAAATAATCAGAAACACCAGATAGGTCTTCTGCTGTTGCCGAACCGGAGATTGTTGGGTAATGGCCCGGCCCTGAAACCTGTGTAACTACTCCCTTTGAAGATGTAGAATAAGAGGTGGCAAATCCAATAAGATTTGTAGCACTGGAAATAATATCGTTTGCTGCTGCTGCTGCTGCAACCTCCCTGTTTTCTCCTTCCGAGCTCCTGATAATCAGCTCTATACTGTATCCCCCACATACTCCACCATTTGCATTTATTTCATCAATTGCTGTTTTGATGGCATTTTCCCGAAGCTGTCCATTATCATTATCCAGCGGTAATATCACACCAAGCGTTAAAATATATGGTGGTGGCTCGGGTTCATCATTATTATCTTTTTTACATGAGCTTATAAAACCCACAAGCATTGCCGCTATTATCAATAGCGCTGTAATTTTAAAATTTTGTTTTTTCATGATTGATAATATTTTAATAAAAAATTAAACCGAAATAATTTTAAATTTTGTAAAAATAACAATAATAGTAAAATAAGAAGAAAAAAAATATAAATAACTATTTAGCCTGATTAATTCATAAATTTAAATTCGGAATCAAATTTACATCAAAATTT
>CAZREZ010000211.1:0-5560 GCA_964599115.1 uncultured Bacteroidales bacterium | reverse complement strand
TGGATGACAGATAATAAGATTACGTATTAAAAATTCCGTGATTATCTATGATTAAAGTAAAAAACAATTAAATTTGCGTGAAATTATGAAAATTATGAAAACTAAAGATGAAATTATAAAAAATTGGCTACCACGTTACACAGGAACTGAACTTGATGATTTTGGTGAATATATAATTTTAACAAACTTCATTAATTATGTTGAGCTGTTTGCCGAATGGAATAATATAGAAATTCAAGGTGAAAATAAGCCAATGACCAGTGCTACTGCGAAAAATATAACCATTATTAAGTTTGGGATGGGCAGTGCTAATGCAGCAACAATAATGGATTTATTAGGTGCTGTTTCACCTAAAGCTTGTTTGTTTTTAGGCAAATGCGGGGGATTAAAGAAAAAAAATAAACTCGGCGATTTGATTTTACCAATAGCTGCAATAAGAGGAGAAGGAACATCAAATGATTATTTTCCGGATAAAGTACCTGCTTTGCCTTCTTTTAATTTACAGAAAGCAATTTCAACTACAATACGCAATTATAAACGGGATTACTGGACAGGGACAGTTTATACTACAAACAGAAGAGTTTGGGAACATGATGAAGAGTTTAAAAAATACCTCAGAAAAACACGGAGCATGGCTATTGACCTTGAAACTGCAACGATTTTTATTGTTGGCTTTGCCAATGAAATACCAACAGGTGCTTTGCTGCTCGTTTCTGACCAGCCAATGATTTCCGAAGGTGTTAAAACCGAAATGAGTGACCGGAAAATCTCAGAAAAATTTGTTGAAGAACATCTTAAAATTGGTATTGATTCATTAAACCAACTAATAAATAAAGGAGAAACAGTTAAGCATCTTTATTTTGATTATAATGAAATTTAACCAGATAATTACCGATTTAAAAAACAAAATTTATTACCCGGTTTATTTCCTTACCGGTGAGGAACCGTTTTATATTGATGAAATATCAAGTTATATTGAAAAAAATGTTTTGAGCGAAGACGAAAAAGAATTTAATCAAACGGTAATTTACGGAAGAGAGACAGATGTACCTACAATTGTCAGCTATGCAAAACGGTTTCCCATGATGTCAAACTATCAGGTTGTGATAGTTAAAGAAGCTCAACAAGTAAATAAAATTGAAGAACTTGCTCCATATATTAAGAATCCCTTAAAATCAACATTACTTGTAATTTGTTATAAGTACAAGAAATTTGACAAACGAACGACATTTGCTAATACTATTGCAAAAAACAGTGTTTTGTTTAATTCTGCTAAATTGTATGATAATAAAATTCCTGATTGGATTAATGACAATTTAAAACAAAAAGGATATTCAATCACACCTAAAGCGTCTTTTTTATTGTCAGAATATCTCGGAACGGATTTAAGTAAAATATCAAATGAAATAAGTAAGCTGATAATAAATCTACCTGAAAACACTGAAATAACTGATGTTCATATTGAGGAAAATATCGGGATAAGCAAGGATTTTAATGTATTTGAACTTCAAAAAACTTTGGGTAAGAAAAATGTTTATAAAGCCAACCAGATAATAAATTATTTTGCTGCTAATCCTAAGGATAATCCGATAGTTAAAATTATCTCGATTTTATATATTTTCTTCTCGAAATTATTGATTTATCATCAGTTAAAAGACAGGTCAAGGAATAATATAGCATCAGCTCTTTCAATAAATCCGTATTTTGTTTATGATTATGAAAATGCCGCTAAAAATTATTCGTTTGAAAAACTGGCAAAAATTATTTCTAACCTCAGAGAATATGATGTGAAATCAAAAGGTGTTGGAAATATTTCAGCTAAAGATGGGGAATTAATGAAAGAGTTGGTTTATAAAATATTGCATTAATTAAAAGTTAAAAGATGAAAATAAAGAAAGTACTGATTTTTACAATCGTTCTTTTGATGTTTGTGATAATATCATCTTATTCCGTATTTGCTTGTTATGCAGTGATAGCAGGAAAGAAAGCAACAGCAGACGGCTCGGTATTATTTGCCCATAGTGAATTGAATTCAGGTTTCAGATTCCTGAATTTCCGGGTTGTACCGAGGATAAAATATGAACCGGATGCAGTAATTCAACTTACTAATGGCGGCACTTATCCTGAAGTAAGTGAGAGTTATTCATTTATCTGGTCTGAAAATTTTGGTTCAAGAGGCAGTGATTCATATATCAACGAATGGGGAGTTGCTTGTGCCAGTGATGGTACACGAACCATTGAAGATTCAGAGGACGAATTAATAAAGCGGGGAGATATAATTGACGGCGGCATAGGATACATGTTAAGGCGCCAGGTTGCACGAAGGGCAAGAACAGCAAGAGAAGGTGTACTTATTGCAGGAGAATTGATAAAACGTTTCGGATGTAATTTTCTGGGTGTAACACTAGTTATAGCCGACCCCAATGAAGCATGGATATTATCAATGGCAAGAGGACAGCACTGGGTTGCTCAACGGGTTCCTGATGATGAGGTGGTTGTTTTGGCAAATGTTAACATAATCGGTGAAGTTAATTTAAAAGACACAAATAACTTTTTAGCATCACCCGATTTAATTGAGTATGCAATAAAAAGGGGATGGTATGATCCGAAAATCGGCAAGCCTTTCAATTATAAAAATGCATACAGCAAACCCGGCAGGGGCTGGTTTGATATTAAATATGGTTGCGATTCAAGACAATGGCGGGGTCAATGTTTGGTGACAGGAGAAAACATCCCGTTACCGGTTAAAGAAAACCTTCCTTTCTCAGTTAAAGCAAATCGTAAAATGACGGTTCAGGATATGAGAGATATTCTGAGCGACCATCTTGAAGGAACTGAGTTTGATAAAACAAATGATTATAAACTGGGCTCACCGCATGATGTTATGAATTCAGGCGATGGATGTATTTGCAGTCAGCATAACCAGGAAGCCGCTGTATTCCAACTAAGAAACTGGTTGCCACCGGAAATTGGTTGTGTTTACTGGAGAACAACAGCTGCGTCATGTTCAAGTGTTCTTACTCCATGGTATTTGGGAATAACAGAAACCCCTGAAATGTATTATCACAAATATGATTTGAATAAAAATTTAACTGCGAAGTTTCATTTTAATCCGCCAGTAGGAACATATGATTATAATCCTGAAAAAGCATACTGGATATTTAATACTTTGGAAAATTTGGTTGACCTTAATTACAAAAAAAATATAAATAAAGTAAGGGAAGTTTGGAAAGAATATGAAGCAAAAGAATATGCCATGCAAGCGGTAATTGAAGAAACTGCTCTTAAATTATTTAAAGAAGATAAAGATTTATGCAGTGAATTCCTGACACTTTATTCAGGTGCTCTTGCTTTTGAATCTGTTGAAAAAGCAAAAAAGATGATCAATGAATTAAGAACCCGGCTTTTTGGTTCTTAACCTTTTAGTTTTATTCTTCTCCAAAGGAGTCCCTTCAGACAATCAATACTTTCAAAAGCATAGATGCCTGCAACTATTTTGAAGGGGATTATTGTTTTTATTTATCTTTACGGTTTCAAATAAAATTGCAAAAAAAGGAGGTAAAAATGTTTAAGAAAATTCATTTAACTGTATTTGTGATTTTTACTGTTTGTTTTAGTTTTCTAAATTTGATGGGACAGAAAGCAAGCCGGATTTCAATTGAAACAACATGTATATCAGAAAGACCGGATCAGGAAAAAGGAGTAATTAACCATAACGTGAGAGCAGAACTTATGCCTGGATTTCCGGTTAATCTTGGATATCCGTTGAATAACCCACCTACGGTTTTCGATATTAACGGTGATGGATTTCTTGAAATATTACAAAGTCGTGGAAATTATATTTGGGCTATCAATTACGATGGAACAATTCTTGACAATTGGCCATTTGGCGATAACGAGTATAATGATGCTACCGGACCGGCAGTAGCAGACATTAATTATGATGATATAAATGAAATAGCTGTAAAACTTTACGGTAAAAATCTTTGGGCTCTTACTCCGGAAGCAGTTCCTCTGGGTGGATTCCCTTATTTTTATGAATCCGTTAGCAGCTCCACATTTGGCAGTACTTTAGTTCTGGCGCAAATGGATGACGACCCGGATGATTTGGAAATAATAGTACCTTTTGGTGTTAAATATTTCGAACAAACCGGAACTTGGAACGAAGCCGGGATTTTTGTAGTTGATAACCAGGGAAATGCACTGGAAGGTTTTCCATACATTTTTTATGATGAATCATCGTGCATACATATTTGTGTGGCAGATATAGATGATGATGATGAAAATGAAATTATTGGCTGTAATTTATATGGATCAGGTGCACAAGCAATAGGGGCTTTATATGTTTTCGAAAGAGACGGAAGCATCAAACCCGGTTTTCCTATTGAAGCAGATAGCTGGATTATGTGGGCTTCGATCACCGATATAGATAATGATGGTTTTCTGGAAATATTTGCCAGCTCGTTAGACAAGAAACTATATGGATTTCATCATGACGGAACACCTGTTTCCGGTTTTCCAGTGGCTTGTTCGCAGATGTTGTGGGGTCTTCCGGTTCTGGGAGATATTGATGGCGATGGGGATATTGAAATTATTGTTGCAGGAGAAAATAAAATGTATGCATTCCATCACGATGGTTCTACGGTACAGGGTTGGCCTGTAAACGGAACAAATTATGCAAATCAGTTTCCTTTGATTGCAGATATTGATGGAGATATTGCGGGTGAAATATTTCTGGCTTTTGCCAATAACATCTATGTGTATAATGGCAGCGGAGAAATGATGGAAGGATTTCCAATTACAGTAGAGAATGATGTTAAAGCAGCAATGCTTGTAACAGATATTGATCTTGATGGAGACATGGAACTTCTGGCTTCCGGAGGTTACCCAAGTAATAACATGTATTTATGGGATCTGGAGTATGCTTATATTGAAGAGAGTATTCAATGGGGCATGTTCGGACAGAATCCGCAACATACCGGACTCTTTTTATTAGATGAAGGTACTGGGATTTCTCAGGATGAAAAACCCCCATCCGGTTATAGCATATCTAACTATCCCAATCCATTCAATTCCTCAACAACGATTTCATTTTCTGTTCCAAAAAAACCTTTATTTGTAAATCTCGAAATTCACAATAATACAGGGCAAAAAATCAAAACACTAATTAATGAACAAAAACAACCTGGAGAATACGAGCTTGAATTTGATGGTAATGGATTAAACGAAGGTATTTATTTCTATCGTCTATCCGCCGGAGGACATTCGGTTGTTAAGAAGATGGTTTTGATTAAATAACATATCCAAGATAAAAGATATCTGGATTAGTGAAAGAAATCCGTATGGACGGACTCCCTGTGGTTGTAAGGGAAATAGGGGGAATAGGGGAAATAGGGGAAATAAGGGAAATAAGGGGAATAATGGAATAATGGAATAATGTAAACAATAGATTTTGTATACTGTTTATTTCTTTCTAAATTCTAAATTTATTTTCAAATAATGATGAACATAGATTATCACGGTAAAATTCTATACGTATTTCAAGAATAAGAAGCGCCAA
>CAZREZ010000210.1:0-5596 GCA_964599115.1 uncultured Bacteroidales bacterium | reverse complement strand
GGGACTTTAATAGTAATTTCAGGTTCTTCGTAAGTATCGTATTCTATATTATTTTCTTTGCGATATGAAATTATCATTTCAAGCAAATCACTGCCGAACATTTCCATTTTCTTTTTCCCCAACCCATTAATTGCTTTTAATCCCTGCTTGGTAACAGGTAGTTTTGCACTCAACTCTCTCATGGTTTTTAGCTGTAAAACCATGTAAACATCCCAATCAAGTTCGTTGGCTTTGGCATCACGCCAGGCTTTAAGGCGCTTGTAAAAATCGGGGTTGGTAATGTCTGTGCCGACCGTATCAGGTGATTTTTTTCTGACAGGTTTTAAGGTATGATCATCAAGAGAAGCTTTGGCTCTTGCCTTCAAATAATTTTTCACAATAAACCCTTTTTGGCAAGCCTGTAAACAGGATGATTTGAATAATGCCTCTTTTAGCAATTTATTAGTCACATCTTTCAATGATTTACGTATTGCTTTATTGTCTGTTTCGATAGTAATATTTTCAATTTTATCTGCGACCAATTCTTTAATTTTTCCTGAAAAATAAACACCGGCTTTCTGTATTCTGTCCTGCAAAGTGGCATCTTTTTCTATATCAATCTTTTTTGAAAACGAATTCAGAAGCTGGTTACGAAATTTTCCTGATACATCTACAATATCTTCTTTTACCTTTTTGTTTATTTCCTGAAAAACAACCATCGGATTTCCCTGTAAACTACCCGAATGTTCTTTTAATAATTTGATAGAAAAAAATATAAATTTTTGTAAAGTATCAAAATCAAAAAGGCTGGTTAATAATTGTTGTTGATATACCTTTTTTGATGTTTCAAGTTGTTTCCTGTCAGGTTGGTTTTCTTCATAATGTTTCGTAAAACTTTCAACTGTTCTGTCGTGCTTTACACTATGTGCTCCAATGGGTGTACTTAATATGAGACCTTCCAGTGATTTGCAGCGGCTAAGTGCCACATAAACCTGTCCGTGTGCAAAAGCTGCCTGTGCATCAATAATGGCTTTCTCAAAAGTCAATCCCTGGCTTTTATGTATGGTAATAGCCCATGCAAGTTTTAGCGGATATTGTGTAAAAGTACCTTCAACGGTTTCTTTAATTTCTTTGGTTTTTTCATCAATCTTATACTTCATTTTTTCCCATTCTACAGGCATAACATTGATTGGTTCTTCATCACCTTCACAATTCACTTCCACTATATCATTATCAATATTAATAATAGTTCCTATTTTACCATTATAAAATTCCTTAGCGGGATTAGGGTCATTTTTTACAAACATTACCTGTGCCCCTGCTTTCAGCTTTAGTTCAAAATCGGTGGGATATATGTATTCCGGGAAATTACCGGAAACTTCAGCTTCGAAAGTGTGAATTTTCCCCGATAACCGGCTCAGCTTAGAATCATTAATTTGTTTTGCTTTGGCATTGTGTGTGGTGAGGATGATGTAACCAGCATTATCAGGATTAAAATCAGGTTTGTACCTTGCATTGAGTTCAACAATAACATCCTGATCTATTTTATTGTCACGGATTTTATTAAGCAATTTAATAAAATGTTCATCTTTCTGCCGATACACATGTTGCAGTTCTATGCTTACGTATTGGGTATGCTGTAATGCCTTGCTACTAAAGAAAAAAGGTGTATCATAATGTTTCCGGAGTGGACTCCACTCATCCTCTTTAACTACCGGGGCAAGTTGCTGCAAATCACCAATCATTAGCAGTTGAACGCCACCAAAGGGAAGATTTCTGTTTCTGAACCTGCGTAAGGTATTATCAATACCGTCCAGCAAATCGGCTCTAACCATACTGATCTCATCAATTATCAGTAAATCCATACTTCTGATAATATTTATTTTCTCTTTGCTGAAGCGTTTAACTTTATCTTGCCTTTCATGATTCTTAAATTCAGATGTTTTATAATCCGGCAGTTGGGGTCCGAAAGAAAGCTGAAAAAAGGAATGAATAGTAACACCCCCAGCATTTATAGCTGCCACACCTGTCGGTGCCACAACAACCATACGTTTGGGTGAATGTTTTTTAAGGTTGTACAAAAAGGTGGTTTTTCCGGTACCTGCTTTTCCGGTCAGGAAAATATTTTTTCCTGTAAACTGTACAAAGTCGTAAGCGAGTATTAATTGAGGATTATTTTGAATATTCATAATTATAAAAAAAGATTAACAAAATTACGAATAATATAATTATCAGACTATAAAAATACAAGGCAATTATATCAATAAAGATTTAATATTACAAGTTTATAATAAAAATATCTCGTAATTTATTAATAGCATTTGCAGTTTACTTGTTTATTTTCGTATTTTTGTGAAAACTATCTTGTAAAATGGATATTAACAAACAAATAGAATACTGGAGAAGTGGAGCAATCAATGATATTGATACAGCCGAACTATTGTCATGTCTCAAAAACAAGTTATAGAATTATTAAAAAAATATATAAATATCCTTTACAATGAAGGAATTCCTGTTGAAAGAGCCTTTCTTTACGGGAGTTATGCTAAAGATGAAGCCTCTTCTGAAAGTGATATTGATGTAATGCTTGTTTCAAAAATATTTGAAAAAAATGATGATAAACTTATTGGGAAAACATGGCGATTGACAACAAAAGTTGATTCCAGAATTGAACGGTTTATAGTTAGTACAAAAAGATTCCTTATCGATGATTATTCTCCTTTACTGGAAATTGTGAGGCAGGAAGGCATTGAAATAACAGTATAAAATTTCCATTATACTGAAACGCATAAACTTTGCAAACATCCAAGTAATTAGAGTATTGATATTACGAAAGTTTTGTATTTTGCATTTTCAATTCAGAACCAGTTTAAAATAAACCTTCCTCTCTTTCGTTTCCATAAAAATACTTAATTTAGCACATTTATTTTTAAGAGCTGAATATGATTACACTGTTTAGAAAAGAGATCAGCAGTTTTTTTAGTTCGTTGATAGGTTATATTGTTATAACTGTTTTTTTATTGATCAATGGGCTGTTTTTATGGGTGTTTCCACTGGAATTTAATATCCTGGATTTTGGTTATGCCAGCATTGAAAATCTATTCATGCTTGCACCGATTGTATTCTTATTTTTAATTCCGGCAATAACAATGCGTTTGTTTGCTGATGAAAAAAAAGGCGGAACTATTGAAATTCTCCTAACTCAGCCCTTGACAGACTTAGAGATAATTTTAGCAAAGTATTTTGCAGGATTGGTCTTGGTTTTATTTTCGTTATTACCAACTTTAATTTATTTTTTCTCGGTTTATCAGTTGGGTTTGCCTCCCGGAAATATTGATACAGGCGGAATGTGGGGTTCATACATAGGACTACTTTTTCTGGGAGCATCTTTTGTTGCTATTGGTTTGTTTTCTTCGTCAATTACCGATAATCAAATAGTATCGTTTATTATTGCTATTTTCCTTTGCGGATTTTTATATATAGGATTTGAATTTATTTATTCGCTTGATCTGTTTGGCAATATTGATTTGTTTATTAAATCATTGGGAATTAATGCACATTATACTTCAATGAGCAGAGGAGTAATTGATACCAGAGATATAATTTATTTTTTAAGTGTTATTGCTTTATTTATCATATTTACAAAGTTTTCGCTGGCAAGCAGGAAATGGTAGTAATAAAGATAAAAGACAAAAGTAAAAAGATAAAAGATAACAATGAAACAGTTGATAAGTTATTAGTAGAAAAGGAAATTGATGGAAATTAGTAATAAGCAACAAGTAACCATTTAGCAATTTAATGACAAAGAGAAAAAACATAAAACAAAATAGTATTATTCAAATTCTTTTAGGAATTGCAATAATTATATTGGTAAATATTATCAGTTCGTTTGTATTTACTCGATTTGACCTTACTTCCGAAAAGCGTTATTCTCTTTCTGATGCTACAAAAGAATTATTATCTGATCTGGATGATATTGTTTATTTTAAAGTTTATCTTGATGGAGATTTCCCGGCAGGTTTTAAACGTTTGAGAAATGAAACCAAAGAAATGCTTGACGAATTCAGGGCATACAATGATAATATACAGTATGAATTTATCAATCCCTCAAAAAGCGAAGATGCTAAAGAAAGAAATGATACTTACCTCTTGTTGATTGAGAGGGGCCTAAATCCTACTGATTTGCAAGTGAAAACCAATGAAGGGACTTCACAACAAATTATTTTTCCCGGTGCTTTGGTTACTTATAAATCAAAAGAAATTCCCCTTGAATTACTGAAAGCTCAAATGGGTACCCCACCCGAAGCTGTTCTAAATAATTCAATTCAGGTACTTGAATTCAACATTACAAATACAATCAAGAAATTAAGCCTAATAAACAAACCTGAAATTGCCATCATTGAAGGGCATGGCGAACTCGATAAATATGAAATGGCGGATATTTCAAATACTTTATCAGAATATTACAATGTTGAGAGAATAAGAATCAATGGGCAGCTTAACAGTTTGGCAGAACGTTCAAATATAGATTCTGTGAAAACAAGAATAAAAAATAAATATGAAGCAATTATCATAGCAAAGCCTGATTCTGCTTTTTCCGATAAAGACAAATTTATTATTGACCAGTTTATAATGCTTGGAGGGAAGGTGCTTTGGCTTATTGACCAAGTTTTTGCCTGTATGGACAGTATTCAAAATTCCGAATCAACCGTTGGTATAAATAATGAATTGAATTTAGAAGACCAATTATTTAAATATGGTGTAAGAATAAATTCAGATTTAGTGATGGATTTGAATGCCCTGCCAATACCATTAAGAACAGGGCAAATAGGAAATCAGCCGCAGATTGATTTCTTTCCATGGTATTTTTTCCCGATAATAACACCTTTGATAAAACATCCTATAGTAAATAATTTAAATGCGATAAAAACCGAATTTGTCAGCAGCATTGATACTATTGAAGTTTCAGGAATAAAAAAAACGATTTTATTAAAAACATCACCGTATTCACGAATCGTTTACACACCTGCATTGATAAGTTTGAATATTCTCAGAGAAGAACCCGACGAAAATATATACAATAAACCGGGACAGCCGGTAGCAGTCCTCCTTGAAGGAGAATTTGAATCAGCTTTTAAGAATATTATTTCTCCGGTAATAGCCAATAATAAGGAAATCGGTTTTTTAGAAAAAGGGATCGCTAACAAAATGGTTGTAATTTCTGACGGCGATATTATTAGAAATCAGTTACATATTCCGCAGGGTTATCCGTTACCATTGGGTTATGACCAGTTTACACGTCAAACTTTCGGTAATAAAGAACTAATTCTAAATGTGATGAATTATTTATGCGACGATTCAGGACTGGTTTCCATAAGGTCAAGAGAACTGAAACTTAGATTGCTGGATAAAACTAAAATTGCAAATAGCAAGCTTTTCTGGCAGTTATTAAATACTATTCTGCCTGTGTTGCTTGTAATTATTTTTGGAATCATCTGGGCGTGGGTAAGAAAGAGGAGATATGCAGTAGGTGGGAATTAAGAAAATGGATAATGTTATACGTTCAGACTTCTTAAAAAATAAAAAATTAGCCATAAAAATTGGACGTTTTTATATT
>CAZREZ010000209.1:0-5597 GCA_964599115.1 uncultured Bacteroidales bacterium | reverse complement strand
ATTGTTCAATTGTACTTTAGATTTATGCCGTGAATGGTTACGAATAAATTTATAAAAGACTGAAGTTTAGGAAAGGAAAAAAATATTGTTAAAAACAGCCTATAAAGTGAAATTTTTTTACTTTTGCACCTTATTTACAAATCAACGAATGATAATATAAAAACTCCATCAAAAGATAATTTTATTTAGAATATTAAATTATTGAAATTTAAATAAATAAAATAATTAACTAATAACTAAAAAAACAAACAAAATGAAAAAAAATTTCAAAATTGCTTTATCAATCCTTTTTGCAGCCTTTTTTATTTTCAGTGCTTGTGATTCAAAATACCCGGGGTTTAAAAAAACCGATACGGGTTTGTATCATAAAATTCATGTTGCGAACGACACATTAAAGCCTGTTCTTAGCGATATTGTTAATATTGATATGGAATACGGACTAAAAGATTCAATGATATTCAGCAGTTATATATCAAAACGCCCTGTTGAAATACCTATTATTGAACCTCAGTTTAAAGGTGATTTTTATGAAGCTCTGACTTATTTATCGGTTGGCGATAGTGCAACTTTTATTATTAGTGCCGATTCGTTTTTTCATATAACTGCCAGATCACCTAAGCTACCTCCATTTATTGACAGTAATAGTGTTTTATATTTTAATGTAAAACTTAATAGTATTAAAACAGAAGAGGAAGTTAAAAAAGCAGAGCAGGAAAGAAATGCAATTTTAAAAATTGAAGAAGAAGAAAAATTAAAATTATACCTTACTGATAATAAAATTACTACTAAACCCACTGAATCCGGATTATACTATATTGAAACAAAAAGAGGCAAAGGTTCAAAAATTGATTCCAGCAAATATGTTAAAATTCATTTTGCAATTAATTTAATAAATGGTAATAAAATATTTTCGACAAGAGACAGGGGCGAACCAATTGAAATTGAATATGGTAAAAAGTTTGATACAGATGGACTTGAAGAAGCCTTAGGAAAAATGAAAAAAGGTGGAAAAGCAAACTTAATAGTTCCTTCAAGTATTGCTTTTGGAGAAATGGGCAGGGGAGGAGTTATACCTCCATTTTCTATACTATTATATGATGTTGAAATTATTGATATCCGCTCAAAAACCGAATATGATAAGGAAAAAGCATTAGAAAGAGAAAAACAAAAAGCTGAGAATCAAAAAATGATGAAGAGTGAGAAAGCGAAAATATCCAAATATATTAAAGACAATAATATTACAACAAAACCTACTAAAGACGGCTTGTATTACATTGAAACCATAAAAGGCACTGGCGAAAAAGCAGAAAGCGGAAAAAAAGTTAAAGTACATTATTCCCTTTATTTAACAGATGGTACAAAGCTACAATCATCACTTGACAGCGGACAACCGTTTGAATTCACCTTAGGTAAAGGCCAGGTTATTAGAGGATGGGATGAAGGTATTTCGATGATGAATGAAGGAGGAAAAGCCAAACTTATTGTTCCTTCAATAATAGGATATGGCGAAAGAGGAAAAGGGAAAGATATTCCAGCTTATACTCCTTTGGTTTTTGAAGTGGAGTTGTTGGAAGTAAATTAGGTATATAAGAAGTTTACAATACATAATCAATTAAATCCAATAATTCTTTTGGTTTAAAGGGTTTGGCAAGGTATTCGTCCATTCCTGCTGCTAAACACATTTTTCTGTCTTTTTCCATAACATAAGCTGTGATAGCAATTATTTTAATTTTATCATTAATATTATTTTTTTCTTCAATAATACGGATTTCCCTTGTTGCTTCAATACCATCCATAACTGGCATTTGAATATCCATTAATATCAGGTCGTATTTATTGTTTTTATATTTTTCAAGTGCAATTTTTCCATTTTCAGCTATATCAATATTATATCCTTCTCTTCTTAGTGTTGCTGAAGCAAATTTTTGATTAAGTAAATTATCTTCAACTAAGAGGATGCTTAATTGTTCTTTTTGTTCTTTTTGTTCTTTTTGTTCTTTTGTTAATTTTATTTCAGAAGGTGTATCAATTACAGAATCTATATCAAGATGAGCTGTGAACCAGAATGTTGAGCCTTTTCCTACAACACTATCAACGCCAATGTTACCGTTCATAAGTGATGATAAATGTTTTGAAATTGCAAGACCCAAACCTGTTCCACCATATTTACGGGTTGTTGAAGAATCAATTTGAGAAAATGCTTTAAATAGCTTTTCTTTATCGTCGGGAGATATTCCGATACCCGTATCAATTATACTGAATTTTAATTCTGCAATATTATTTTTAAGGTTTAATAATTCAATCTCAATTGAAACACTTCCCTCTTTGGTATATTTTATAGCATTATTGGCTAAGTTAGTTATTATTTGTTTTAATCTTGTCTGGTCGCCAATTAATGAATCTGGTATTTCTTGTGAAGTGTTATAAAATAGTTTAATTCCTTTGCCTTTTGCCTTATCTTTTAGAAGGTTCATTACATGGTTTAATTCATTCTTTAAACTGAAGATATTATGTTCAAGCTCTAACTGTTTGGATTCTATTTTTGCCAAGTCAAGTATATCATCAATAATTGTTAAAAGATTATTGCCTGATAAATTGATAATATCAAGGTATTCACGTTGTTCGTCAGTTAATTCGGTTTGCTTCAAAACATTATACATTCCAATGATTCCATTCATTGGAGTACGAATTTCATGACTGATGTTTGCAATGAACATAGATTTTAAACGGTTTGAAATATCAGCCTTTTCCCTGATACTTGAAAGATTGCTTTCTAATTGTTGAATTTTTTTGTTTAAATCTGAAATTTCCTTCAAAAATTCTGCTTTTGATTTATCTGTACTCATTTATTTAAATTTTTATATTTGTTTTTTGGAATATTTTTAGTTGGTTGTATATTATGTTAATAAGCTTATTTTTATTTACCGGTTTGGAAATGTAGCTATCAAAACCGGCTTCTAATAAACGTTCCTTGTCACCACTCATTGCATAAGCTGTTTGAGCAACAAATGGTATTTTATTGTATTCAGGCCATCTTTTTTTGATTTCGTTCTTTAGTTTAATACCATCCCATGGAGGCGGCAAATTAATATCAAACAGCATAATTTCAAATATCTTTCCTTTTTTATAATTCTTTTCAATAATTTTTATAGTTTCTTCTCCATCAACTGCTGAAATATTGTTTCCGATTTTATCAAGCATCTTTTCAATTACCATCCTGTTCATCTTATCATCTTCAACAATAAAAATATCTATTTTATCTTTTTCAGTTTTATTTTTCAAAGTTACAATTTCTTTTTTAACCTGAGGTATAGCATCAATTGATTCTTCAGTTTCAGCTTTAATAAATAGTGTAATAGCAGTACCTTTGGCTTTTTTAGATTCAACTTTAATTTTGCCTCCCATAAGTTCAATTATTCTTTTTGCAAGAGGTAAACCTAAACCTGCACCCTGGAATTCACGTGAATATCCCAGGCTTTCCTGACTGAATGTTTCAAAAATATGTTTCAGATATGCTTCATCAATTCCAATTCCTGTATCTTTAATTATTATCAAGATTTGATTTTCTTCAGGGTCATAGTCTGTAATAACATTGATAAATCCTTTTTCAGTATATTTTATGGCATTATCAATTACATCGCTTATAATTTTGGTTAAATTGACTTCATCGGCAATTGCATTAGGAATTTCATTATATTTTGTATTTAGCTTTAGTCCTTTTTCATTTGCCTTAAAGCTATATAGCTCAGAAATGTTTTTTACTATTTCATTTGTTTGGCAGGGAGCTAATTTTACTTCCATGTCATTTGCTTCAATTCTACTGATGTCAAGAATATTATTCAATAAATGAAGCAAGCGGTCACCACTTTTTTCAATACCTTCTGCATATTCATAAAGCTCGGGATCTTCACGTAGAGACAGTTCGGAAGCCAATAGACTTGAAAATCCAATAATTCCGTTTAACGGAGTTCGGATTTCATGACTCATATTTGCAAGGAAAGCATTTTTGAGATAGTTGGCATCTTCTGCATTTTTTAATGCTTTTTTTAGATCAATGTCAACTTGTTTACGTTCTAAAATTTCTTCCTGTAATGCTTTGGTTCGTTCATTGACTCTTGTTTCAAGCTTTTCATTGAAATTCATTAGCTCCTCATTGATTTTTTCTATATGTTCACTCTTTTCCTTTAATAATTTGTTAGTGCGAATTTTTATTCGATATCTGCTGTAAATATATAAAATAAGTAACAGGATAAGTAATAAGATAGCTATTATCAGGATGTTAATGTTACGGCTTCTTTTAATTTTCAGAGTTTGAATTTCGTTATTTTTCTGAAGTATCTCATTTTCTTTATCTTTCTTTTGAATTTCATAACCAAGTTGCAATTCAGCAATTTTTTTGCCGGTTTCGTCTGTATAAATTGAATCTTTGATTGATGAATATAATCTGAAATATTCAAGTGATTTTTTATAATCTTTTATCCCAAGATAGAGTTCTGATAATGTATGATAGCAGTTCTGCAAGAGTTCGTTTGAACCGATTTCACTGGCAATATTTAATGACTCTTTAAAATACGGTAAAGCATCATAATATTTACCTTGTTCCAAATAAATCCCGCCTATGTTTCTGGATGTATTTGCAATGTCCCATTGATCGCCTAATTCACGATTAATTTTCTGCGACTCTTGGTAGTTATGCATTGCGTTTTCGAAATCACCCTGAACAAAAAATATGTAACCGATATTATTTAAAATTGAAGCAATACCACGTTTATTATCAGCTTCCTGGTATATGATTAAAGATGATTGATAATATAAGATTGCACTTTCAAATTCTTGGTTTTCAGCATATATTATGCCAATATTATTAAGAAATTGAGCTACTCCTTCTCTATCGCCTAAATCCTGTGCAATTTGAAGAGCTTTTTTGAAATATTCAAGTGCTTTATCATAATTTTTCATATAACAGTAAATATTCCCAATATTGTTCAACGATCCTGCAACTCCTTTTTTATTCCCAAGCTCTTCTTCAATTTCTAATGATCTTAAATGGTGTTTTAATGCTTCATCATATTTGCCTAAATGATCATAAATTAAACCAATATTGCTTTCGGCATTTGCTATCCCTTGTTTATTATTTATATCTTTGCTTATACGCAGAGAACTTTTATAGTAATTCAGTGCATTATAAAAATCACTTAAAAAGTAATAACCTGAACCAATTTTATTTAATGCTTTAATTTGTTTGTTTTTATTATTATAATTAAGCGCTAAAACTAAAGCCGAATCACCATATTCAATACTTTTTTGAGGTGATATTCTCAGGTAAGCTGACGAGAGTTCAATCAGAATATTTATTTGGTTAGTATCCGAACTTAGTCTTAAAAGATTTTTAAGACTGTCTGTTTTTGAAATTGAAGTATTCTGAAATTCAGCCGTAGCATTTAAACAGCTTATCAGAATTGAAAAAAATAATAAAAAAAATTTTTTCATGATAAGTGTATTTATTACAAAAATACAAAAAAAGTACCTTAAAGCTACAAGCAAATGTAAATAATAGTTATCGGTATATGTTATACTTTATTTGTGATAAAGTGATA
>CAZREZ010000208.1:0-5711 GCA_964599115.1 uncultured Bacteroidales bacterium | reverse complement strand
CATGATTTTTACGTATTTAATCGCTGTAATATTTAAGCAATCAATTGAAATTATCTGGTGCGCCGAATATGTTTATTTCACATTCCTTGGCGGATTGTCGTATTTGTATTTAAAAAAGGGGAACTGGAGTAAAAAGGTAGCTTGATGATGTTGAGAATTTTAAATATTATCATAAACAAAAACATGAGTTGGATATTATTAAGAATTTATTAATTGATAGTTAAATTAATTTGTTTATTAAAACTCTTCCAGGCCTGAAAGACACTGGAAGGTTAAAACGTAAAAGACCTTCCGGGGTTCGCAGAACCTGGAAGAGTCTAAAAATATTATACAATGAATAAAAAAAACTTTAACAAAATTAATGATCAATTAAAAATTGAATTTTTGTTTGAACTGATATCAAAACAAAAAGGAATTTTAAATCAGTTTGATGAGTATATTTCTGCTTCCGATAAAGAAATTCAGACATAAGATGAAAAGATTAATATTAACGAATTATTAGATAATATTAAAGAGAGAAAAGACAGCTTTATTGAAGAATTGGAAAGTTTGAATCTTGAAGATTTTGATTGGGAGGATTATGCCCCATCACATAGTGGATACATACCCGAGTATGAAGCTATGGAAGATATGGCAATGGAAGAGTTGGAATGTTTATTTGACACATGGGAATCTACTATTTTAGTAGATATAAAAGCTGGTGATATTGTTGATGCTTTTATTGGCTTTGCTGCCCTGTATATTGCCTGCCATCATGCCGAAATAAACGACCCTTGTGATACTCTTTGTGATCATTTAGAAACTTTTATTGAATTTACAGATAAGATAAAAGAGAAAATCATGCAATATATTACTCAGACAGTGATTACAAACAGGCAAGTAAAAGCTGTTACTGAAATACTTTATAAAGAACATAAAATCAATCAAGAAAAGATACCTGATTTTATAAATTACTTCGAACCATTGTTGCTCCGATTAATTGAAAATAAAGAAAAAGCTGAAATCTGCAAAGACCTTATTAACAAAAATAAAATTGATAAGCACCTGCTATCTCAGTTTATCTTGAGAATTGACAAACTTATCGGAGATGAGCAAAACTGGATTAAAAATGCCGAAACTCTATTTTTAAACGATCCTGAAGTTGCCGAACAACTGATGAACCATTATTTAGATTTAAGTGAAAACGATTTTATAAGAATTGCCAAAAAAGTTTTTGAACATTACAAAGGTAAAATCTTAGAATACCTGCTAAAAAATGTTGATGAAAAAAATAACCCTGGCTTTTATAAATCGCTTCTTTATTATAAAACAACTAATAATAAAAGTATTGATGCATATAAAAAATTGCGTCAATATTTGAATGATGATGAAGTATACAATTTATTACAATGTTTTACAGAAGCGGATTTAATGAAAATAAAAATTCTAAATTATGAAAAACGTCATAATGAAATTCTACAAATTGTTAAACAAAATATTTATTCATCAAATTTTAACGAAATTATTGAACCGGTTTTAAATATCTTCCCTGAAAAATGTTTTAATATAATCAAAACCAAATGCCTGACAAAATTAGAAAAAGAAAGAGGAAGATATGTTTACCAGGAAATAGTTGATTGGTTAAAATTAGCAAAACAAATTAAAGGAAAAGAATCAAGTACAAATGATTTAATTAAACAATTATATAACTGGAAACCAAGGTTACTTGCACTCAAAGATGAAATGCATAAGGCAGGGATAGTTTTGTAGTTTTTTTCCATTGATTCGTAAAGATTAGCTATTTTTTTAGACAGAATTAACAAGATTAACAGGATTTTTTTGTTATTTTTGGGATGTGAAAGAACCATAAATAATTTTTTATCAAGACTATAATATAAAACATTTTTATGAGATTTGAAATTAAATTCAGGCTTTCAGGCAAAAAGCATGTGCTGCCGTTTAATTATCAGTATCCGCTGAGTAGCTGGATTTATAAGGTTTTGGATAAAGCTGACAGCGACTTTGCAGCTTTCTTACACGAAAATGGATACCGGCTTGAAAATTTGAAAACCTTTAAACTTTTTACTTTCTCAAATTTACGGTTTCCCAAACACACATATAAAGCTATTCCTAAATCCGACCGAATGGAAGTATGGTCGAGGAATGCCTGGCTTAATGTTTCTTTTCAATTACCGCAGCCTTCCGAAAAGTTTATTATTGGTTTGTTTAAAAACCAAAAAGCATTAATCGGCGATCGTATTTCGCAAATTGAAATAGAAGTTGAGAGCATTCAGGCATTAAAAAGCGAATTGCCTGACGCAGAAAGTGTAAAAATAAAATGCCTTTCGCCCATTGTTGTTGCTCTGAATGAGGAAGGCAAAAAACATGAAACATACATTTCGCCCGAACACCCGCAGTACAAAGCGCTTTTCCTGAAAAACCTCCTGGATAAATACCGGGCAGTATGCTTACAAAAGGATATTAATTGTAAAGAAATACAAACAAATGAATTAGATTTTATTTGTTTGACCAAAGAACCGAAAAGCCGCAAACAAACCATAAAAGCCCACACTGCTGCCGAAACGGAGGTTCGGGGATTTTTATTTAACTTTGAACTTACCGCACCAAAAGAATTAATTGAAATAGGACTAAACTCAGGATTTGGCTCGATGAATGCACTGGGGTTTGGGTGTGGAGAGGTGGCCAATTAATTTATTAAATGTTTGAATATGTGTGATTTCAATGAAAACGATTATATCTATCAGAGTTTCTGTTTTAAGAATGAAATAAAAGAACATTTTTATGCAGGTAACGGGTTTATTACCCACAAGAAAGATATGGGTATTGAGGAATCTTTTGGCCTTGCCCTGGAAATGGCAGGGGATAAAGAAGCATTTATGCCTGTGTTGGTAAAGAAAATTGAATCGTTTATAGGTGAAGGAAACTACCGGTATGATTTTTGGGAGTTTGGTGATGATGATTTTTCGCTTTACTGGTTTATAAAAAAAGATGTTTACCCTGAAAAGATGAAACTTATTAGTGAATGGATAAAGTTTGAGGAATTGGAGGAATTGGTTGGGTTTGAAGTGGAAGAAATATGTAATTAAAAATAAAACATGAAATCAAATAAAAAACTATCACCTGAAAAGTACATCCTTTCTAAAGCACGAAAGCTGCCTTTTCATGAATGCCTGATAAATGACACCTGGCAGGAAAGTGGACTGGCTACCATACTTATCAGCAAAAAACAACCTAGCGGTAATTATACATATGCCATGTACCTGGTTGATGTATTTTGTCTCGGATTGAAAAACACATTGTTTAATTTCAATTACAATGAGGCGATGTACAAAGAAATGAAAGAGACATATGTATATGGACATGAAAATGTTGTCACATGTGATATTATCCAAGCCCATAATATTATTTATGGCGCAATTGACTATGCTGATGAGCTGGGTTTTCAGCCTAATAAACATTTCAAGATAACCGAATACTTATTAAACCCCGATCTTATTGATGATGGGATAGAATTCGGAAAAGATGGAAAACCATTTTTTATTGCCGGGCCTGACGATAATATCAACCGTATAATAAGCATCCTGGAAAGAAGTGTAGGAAAGGGAAATTTTGATATTATGATCCCCAACCAGTAGTAATAAATATAAAGACAAAAAAATAGACATGTGGATAAAAAATAATCCTAAACCGAAAAAACCGGATAATTTTCAAAAGTTAAAAATATCCGGCGAAGTAGAAAGCTTTATAAAGAAATCTGAAAAGCTATCGAAAAGTGTAAACCGAATTGCAGTAAGAGCAGGAAGAGTTTATCTCTATCATCTTGTGGAACAGTTTGGATGGGACAACCCGGAATCAAAATTCATCAAACCTCTCATTGATGGCAAATATGCAGAATTTCCATACGCCCGTATTACGATTTACGGAAATGAATGTTCGCTTGACTGGCAACGGCACAACGACAAGTGGGCTACAATTTTCACAGGTTCACTGCAGGAGTGCCTGCAATTTATGGACGAAACAGGTGGCTGGTTTAAATAAAAGAATAAAACAGAGTATTTAAAATAATTTTTATGGATTTTAAAGAAACATATAATAATACAAGCGAACAAATTAAACTGAAATTTTTAAATGCTATCATCAAGCATAATAATGATTTGCAACAGGAATTTATAAATTTCTCGAAACAAAAAGACAAAAGCAATAAGGGTATTTCGATAAATTCTTTTTTGCAAAAGATAGAAATAACCCAAGAACAATATTTAAACCATTTTAATAGTGTTGATTTAGAAAATCCTGACTGGGACAACTACAATCCGCATTATTCGGGATATATCGAAGAATGGGAACAATATCAACAAGCAAGTGAACAAGAGTTTGAACAATTATTTGATTACTTTAAATCGGATGCAATTGACAAGATTATTCAACAACAAATTGATGATTTAACGGCAATGCTTTTAGGTTTGTACGAAGCTTGTTTAAATGCCGAAATAAAAGATGATGTGGGTTCTTTTGATGATGTAAACGAACACTTAACCGGTGAGCATAATCGTACTATGCAAATACTTATTGAAAAAATTAAAATATCTGCAATTTCAAGTAATAAAGTAAATTCTGCTATTCAGTTATTTTTTAATTATTGTGATGATGAGTATCCCGGCAATCCCACTTATCCAAAGTATTTTGAACCCTTTATTTTGGCTTTAGCCGATATTTCAGAACAAGCCGAAACAATACTTTCGTTTATCAATGCATCAAAAGTTAAAAGGGAAACTTTACCGCAATTAGTATTGTTACTGAACAAGAAAACTGGGAATAATACCGATTGGCTCCAAAGTGCAAAAAAATATTATAAAAATGATAAGGAGGTAGCAAAACAATTATTAGACTATTATTTAAAAGCTGACAAAAACTTATTTGCAAATACAGCAAATGAGTTATTTAATATTGATAAGAAGTATTGGTCAAGGTTTCTGAAAGAAAAAATTAGTATTAAGCTTGACAAAACATTATTTATTAAGGTTTTTTATGAACTCACTATTATTGAAAATGAAATAGAATATTATTATAAAATCAGGGATTATCTAAATCCTTCGGACTTCAAACAATTATTATCAGAACTTGCATGGAATAAAAGCTTTGTTGTGAAAATTCTGGAAATTGAAAAGAAATACGAAGAAATAAAAGAAATTGTAGAAAACAATTCAGAGTCGTGGAGCTATGAAGAATTAATTAAACCAATATTAAATGTGTATCCGGAATTTTGCTTTAACAATATAAAAGAAAAAACCGAAAGCACTCTGGCAAACCAAAGAGGACGAAGTGCTTATCATCGGATTGCTTTATGGTTGCAATTGGCAAAAAACATAAACGATTATCAGAAAAAAACACAAGAATTAATTTTACAGCTATATAACTACAAACCAAATTTACCGGCATTGAAAGATGAGTTTAGGAAGGCGGGGTTAGTTTGATGGGAAAAATTCATAATATTGGTTCGGCATAAAAATATCAATAAATCATATTAATTAAAAGTTTGAACATATAACACCACATGCGTAAATTTTCGGAACAAAAGAAGAAAAGAATACAAGAAGCAAGCGAACAAAGAAAGGAAGCTAAAAAAGATAAACAAAGACTAAAATCTCTACCTAAACCGGCTCAATGGAAAAAATGGGGGGAGTATCATTATAGACTGTTTTCATTATGCA
>CAZREZ010000207.1:0-5729 GCA_964599115.1 uncultured Bacteroidales bacterium | reverse complement strand
CATTACCCCTATGATGATTATGTCTAAAATTCCCTTAAATTGACGGCTATGGGGGCTGGGGGTGGTTAGTTTTATTTACTTTAAAATTATCCTTTATAAACTCCAAAACACCCCTAAGATTATTATAAATATCCCTGTTCTCAAATCTCAAAACTTTTATACTTAATGAATTTAAATACTTATCTCTCTTTATATCTTGTTTGGCTCCAATAATTGAAAAATGTGGCATACCATCCAACTCTATGGCTAATTTCTCAGAAGGACAGTAAAAATCAAGGATATAATCTCCTACACTATGCTGGCGTCTGAATTTTCTGCCATATAGATTTCTTTTTTGTAATGCTTTCCACATAGTTGCTTCTGCGGGTGTAAGTGTCTTTCGCAAAAGTTTTCTGACATCTTTTAACTCTTTTCGATTATGTTTTTGGTTTTTTCTCATGTTAAGTAAATGAATAATGAATATCGATTAACGAATAATGATTTTAGATTTTTTATTGCTGATAATATGATACTTCGAAATTCAAAAATCGTTAATCGGTGTTCGATACTCCAAATTCCATTGAGATAAACCCTTAACTTAATGACATTGGATCTGTGGGTGATTAGTAATCTTTCTTGTAGCTTCTGTCTCCCATCAATCAATCTAATAATTTCTTCTTCTTATAGTTATAGAGTTTTTTTACCCCATAAGCTGATCCTAAAACCAACAGAATTACTAACCCGCTTCCAATTGGTGCACCACCACCAACCGGAGGTTTGTCGCCACCCTGGGGTGGCGGATCAGGTGGTCCGTCAGCATAAATATTTAATGTTAAAAAAATCAATATCGTGATAATAAACAGTGGAATAAATTTTATACTCTTTTTCATTTTATTTGCGGATTTATAAATTTTAATAAATTATTTCATAAATATTTTTTGTGTGTAAACATTATTGCCTGTTTGAAGCCTTACAATATAATTGCCTGTTCTACAATTGGGATTTATTCTGTTTAAAGAAATATTTGGCAGTGTTTCCGAATAAATCTTTTGACCAAGAATATTATAGATTGACATCTCTCCTTTAACCGATTCACTTGAATTATTCTTTATGTAAACAAATTTTTTGTGTGAATAAATTTCTACCTCGTTACTAGAAAAGAATTCATCTAATAATGTAGCTTCATTAAAATGCAGTAAAAACCTTTCCTCGTCGTCATCAGGACTTGCCGAAAATTCATAAACCGGATTTTCAAGTAAATCCTGACTGGTGTTTTCCAATAAATCTTCCAAAACAATACTTAATGGATCGCTGAAACTTTCTAATCCTGTTGCTGTAATTGAA
Organism: uncultured Bacteroidales bacterium; assembly: GCA_964599115.1. GTDB lineage: Bacteria > Bacteroidota > Bacteroidia > Bacteroidales > JADFUO01 > JADFUO01. The sequence goes on along the minus strand of CAZREZ010000207.1, from coordinate 4,406 downwards.
TATTCGCTCTGAATACCTGTTTCAAAGTTCAGGGGCACTATCACCGTATTCAAAATATTGGGTAATGCATTAATTGATAATTTACTATTGTCGGCAGTATGTGTATATAATTGCGGTACGCTATCCGACTCTGAAAGAAATTTATATGCATCGTATTCCCCGTCAAAGCCAATACTCGCATTTTCTGTAAACCTCACAACCGCCTCGTCATTATATCCGTTTCCTGCAGTCTTTAACCGCAAAACATTGCTGGTATTTTCTGCGTTTTTCAAATACCCCTGTGAATTATCATTAACTCTTGCTGACTGCGGAATTGTAAAATTGCCCGCATTCGTTGCATGCACAAAAAAGCCCTGCATAGCAGGAATTATTCCGTCATTATTATACCCGTTCGTTCCTATCCCACCACTATAACTTGCATATACAAGTGTTGAACTAACAAAAGAAAATTTTGAATGTGCAATATTGTCTTTTGATACCACATCCCAATCAATCGGGGAAGGGAAGGGATTTCCCACCAGGTTCCAATTATCATTAGCCGGTGTGCCCGAATAATCTGTTTTGGTTACAGCTATGGTTTGATCACCCGTGTTTAATGTTTCTGAAAAAATAACGGTAGTATTTTGGTTACCCGAATAAAAAACCGAATAAGCTTTGCCAGCTTCCAAATAATCACCGGTCGACAAATAATCCCAGCTGTTATTTGTTTCGTTATAGGGGTAGACATAATAATTATTTAAGCTATTCTCAACAAGGTGGTTTGCAACCGGTATTGACACAAAGTGATACTCTGTATTTCCACTGTTATTATAAACTAAATACTGCTCAACATTTGTATTATCGGCATCGGAATGATCAACACCATTATCTAACAATGCGCCTGTTCCTGTTGCATCGGAATTTATTAGTAATGTTAATAATTTGGAGCTGCCATTATCAAATTCTATTTTTGCATGAAGTTCTAAAGTATGTCCGGGATTTATAATGATGTTAAGAGTTGTATTAGCTGCATCATTATAAACTGCATCATATGAAACATTATTATAATATACTTCAACATCAATATCCAATGTTAAATTTGTCATTGTATTGGTTTGTGTCTCTTTACGTATTCTTCCAAATTTACATTCACCGCTTCCGCTAATATTAACATTGGCGCCTTCGGGACGTAATGAAAAACAGTCATAAGTAGTTCCGTTCCCAATTGTGCCTATACAAATAATATTTCCATAAACATTTAAATAATAATAAGATGTGATATGGTTCCTATAAATCTTACCACCAGTTTCAACTACAAGGTTATTTACTTCCTTATTACTCTGGGTATATATAATCGTATGACCATTACGGATAGTAACTGTAATTGTGGGGCTATTTGGCTCGGTTGCAGCATTAATCCAGCCACCTCCATCCCAGGTTTCCCATGTACTTGCTACATTCCAGTTTCCATCTGTTATTGACCTGTAATCACCAATATTTTGTGCACTTACATCCTGACAATTAATTGATACAACAGATATTGTTATTAAGAAAATAATCTGTTTTTTTAACCTCTCCGGAAAAGATAATTTGCGTAGTTTTTTCATGATTATTGATTTTAGAATTAAAAACAAAAGGAGTATTTTATTCTTAATACCAAAATGAATAAAATGTCATAAAAAAATTTTAATTTTAATAAGGGGGGCTTATTATTAGTAGAAATGGAGAGTGGGTGTTTTTCCTGTTTTCAGCAATAAAACTTTGCAATCCAAGCCGCTCACTTTTCTTTACAGAAGTAAATTTCAGGCTTTTATAATTATTTTTTACATGTTTCTAAAATTAACTATTTAGCTCGCTCAAGGATTGCTTAACAATGGCTTTGTAAAAAATATTTCTATTACTTTCTTCCAAAGTCAGCAGGGATCTCACCCCATGCTGCTGTTTCCCATTTAAGAATTTTATTTGAAAAAGTATTGTTGTGAAGCCAGTTAACTGCCCTGTCAACTAATTTAAATAATTCTTCGTTTTTAGGTGCTCTTTCTAATTTCGTCTTTACAATTTTTGTTTTCACCCATTTTATTGCGGTTCTTGAATCGGAATATATTGGAATATTACTTTTTATTTTCTCCAGGTAAGCCAAACCGTGAACAAGTGCTAAATACTCACCTATATTAACAGTTCCTTCCGGAAAAGGTCCTTGTCTGAATAATTCAATCCCCGTTTTAGTATCTACACCACGATACTCCAGGATTCCGGGATTACCACTGCAGGCAGCATCAACAGATAAACTATCGGGAATGGGGGTTCCTATTAATAATTTTTGTTCTTCGGTCAATTCGCTTTGAAAAATATTATTCCCGATAAATTGCCCGCTCTCGCCTTTAAATGCTTTTTCTGCAAGTTCTTTACTCTTAAACGACTTGTATTCTGCTCCGGTATAAGCTTTTATTTGTTTTTCACATTCTGTCCAGCTGGTAAAAACACCTGTTTCCCTGCCTTTCCAGACTACATAATATTTTTGATTTTTCTTTGCCATAATTACCTATTACTTATTTCACAAAATTAATAATATATTTGCAAATCTAAAGGACGTCCGGCGGTCGTAAGAGGAATAAGGGAAATAAAGGGAATAGGGGAAATACCTTTATGCCCCCTATACCATATTCAAAATCACAGTGTAATGCCTTTTAATAACTTAAAGCGATTTAGGAATTATTTTCTTTATGTTTTTTTTCATAAAAAATATGCGTTATTCTGCGTCAAAATAAAAGAATATTTAAAAAAATGAAAATTTTACGCTATCCTGTCTTTCTGCTTCTTTTTATCTTAACTGCATGTAGTCCGGATAAGATTTATGAAAAGCATATAAAATTTGAAAATTATTCATGGAACCGTTTTAAGGACTTGCAATTTGAAGTTCCCGTTGAAGACATTAAAAGCAATTACAATTTTTATTTCGCAATAAAGCATATCACACAATATCCATATAAAAACCTTAGAATAAATTTTACGATTCATACTCCTTCCGGCGAATTCAGAACCATGGATTATGACCTTAAATTAAAAGATAATAAAGGAAATTGTTTTGGTAAAACAACAGGCGATACATGCTATATTTCCAGGCTTTTAAGAAAAGATTTTCTATTCAGCAAAACGGGTGTTTGTAAATTTGAAATTGGTAATCTCATGCCCAGGGTTGAAACGCCGGGCATTATGGAAATTGTTCTGATAGTGGAAAAGTCATATTAATGAATTAGTGTTCGTCCATAAAGACAAACAATTTTTGAATTAAAGCATCCCCAGAACCGTTTCTTTGTCCTTAAACAATTGTTTTCTCAGCGCATCCAAACCCTTAAATTTTCGTTCATCACGTATACGGTCAATAAAAAAAATTGTGATGGTATCACCGTAAATATCTTTATCAAAATCAAAAATATTAACTTCTATTGTCAGATCACCATGGTCAATGGTCGGCCGAAAACCAATGTTTCCCATTCCTTTGAATAACCGTCCGTTCCACTCAATCCTGCAAGCATAAACACCATTTGCAGCAATTAATTTATATTCATTTTCAACATCAATATTTGCAGTAGGAAAACCAATTGAGTGACCTATTCTGCTTCCCTGCACCACTTTTCCGGTTATTGAATAATCATAACCTAATAACTCGTTTGCTTTATGAATTTTTCCTTCATTAAGTGCTTTTCGAATTTTTGTTGAACTGATAGCTATGTTCTTCACGTCCTGTGCCGGAATTTTCTCAACTTTAAATCCGTACTTTTTTCCAAAATCAAATAGATTTTTATAATCCCCAAGGCGGTTTTTTCCAAAATGATGGTTATAACCAATCACTAACTTTTTTGTCTTTACTTTATCAACAATAATATTCTTAATAAATTCTTCTGAAGTTTGTCGTGAAAATTCTTTTGTAAATGGTATAATTATCAAATGATCAATACCTGCTTTTTCCAAAAGCTCAAATTTTCTTTTTTGTGTATTGATAAATTTTAGGTTGCTGCTGTCGGGATGAATTATCAAACGGGGATGAGGGTGAAAAGTTATTAAAACGGTTTCTCCGTTATTTTTACGGGCCCCTTCTGTCAAGCGTTTAATAATTTTTTGATGTCCTATATGAACGCCGTCAAATGTGCCTACAGTCACAATAGGATAATCAACACCTTTAAAATCGTCTATATTTTTATATGTTTTCATAAATCATGCAACTGTTTTCCGTCGCAACAAGCCTTAATCTCTTTAGCTATAGCGCTTTGGCTCTTTTAATCAAAAAAACATTTTGACATTCCTTACTAACATTTATTAACTTACAGATAACTAGTCTTTGCACGAAAACTCAGTGTTTGAAAAGAAGGCGTCAAGAACGAGGCTTGCGAAGTATTTAAAATCAGGAGTTTACTTTTGTAAATGAC
>CAZREZ010000206.1:0-5761 GCA_964599115.1 uncultured Bacteroidales bacterium | reverse complement strand
AGGAACGAGAATACACTTTCCAACGCAAAATAGATTATCGGAAAAAAATAAAAAAAAAACACTTAAAAATAATAACAAACCCGAACGTAACTTTCTTGAAAACAACAAAATCATTCCCATCAAAGAATAAGAAAATAAAATATCGCCGGCCCAGAAAAACACAATATGAATTATTCCAAACATCATAAGTACTAATAAACGGCGAAAATATAAACGGGAAAAATGTTTTTCATCGGCATGATATTTTAAATACATAATTGAAAAACCTATGCCAAAAAGAAACGAAAAGATAAAAATAAACTTATGTTAAATCGGATTGTTCGAGCGAGGCAGGGAAAAGGATTGCCTGGTTTATGTTGATTCCTTGAATAAATTTCATGTTTTAAAGATACTCAATTTATAAAAATTCACTGCTTTAAGAACAATGAAATTATTAACAAAATGGCGTTAAGTTTTTAGATAGTTTGACGATTAGGCTTCCGTTATTTCTTCATATTATCATATTTTGAAGGAAATGGAAAATCATCTTCCTCAAATTGCCTAAGCACTGAATTTAACAACCACTTCCCATCAATATTTACTACTTGCAGGCTATTCACAGCCCTACAATATATGGAGTCCTTTGAGTTGAAATAGTAGGCGATATAACTAATTCTATGTGCTATATTTCCGTAGCACTCTGTCTTTGAATCTATTTCAAATTCATTGAAGTAGGTTATTTGTCCGGAGTCAATTGCTTTTTTAAAACGCTCAAGAGCTTCTTTCATCGATTCAATTTCGAGGTTATCTCCTCTCATTGTCTGAATGAAGGAATTAGGCGTATAATAATCATTGAAATTAGAAAAATCTACCCAATCACCTTTTTCATATTTCCAAAAATCATATGCGCCGGCTACTGCTTTATCAATAGCTTTTTCTACTTCAGGAATGGTTTCTAAAGTGTCAATTGAAGTGTTGTTATCCTTTGGTGTATTGCAGGCAAAAGCTGTTAAAAGGATGATGAATAATGTTATTGATTTTTTCATAATATTAATTTAGGTTATAAAATTATTTAATGAAGTGTAACAAATGCGTATCAAAACTATACCTTTGAATAAATGTAAATTCTATTCTCATAACTCCTTTTTAATCTCAATCAGAAATTTTTTCACTTTATTCAAAGATTTTACAATTTCAATATTTTTTATTATATCATCTTTGTTTTTCTTTAGTTTTTCTTTTGCCCCCTGGAGTGTGTATCCTCTTTCTTTTACAAGATTATAAATAACATAAAAATTATCAACATCAGGTTGTGTAAATAATCTGTTGCCCTTTTTATTTTTTTTTGGTTTAATAATATCAAATTCCTTTTCCCAAAAACGTATCAAAGAAGTGTTTACATTGAACATTTTTGCCACTTCGCCTATTGAATAATATAAACGTTCCACTTTTGTCTTTTCATATTCCAATTTACACGGGTTAGGATAACACTTGATTGTCACGGGATGCTAATTCCAGAACTTTTTCAAATTCTTCGGGGGTAAAATCATTATAAAAGAAATGAACAGGATTAATTTTTTTATTATTTTTAATTACTTCATAATGTATATGAGGTGCTTTTGATAATCCTGATGAACCAACATATCCTATTATTTCGCCCCTTTTAACTTTTTGGTTTCTTTTAACAATTATTTCATTCATGTGCCCGTAAAGTGTTTGGTAACCATATTCATGGTCAATAACAACGGCTTTTCCATAAGTACCTTTCCATCCGGCAGATTTAATAATGCCGTTAGCTGTTGCATAGATGGGTGTGCCTCTTGGGGCAGATATATCAATACCTGTGTGCATCCGCCTGTATTTTAAAATCGGATGGAATCTCATTCCGAAACCGGAAACTATTCTTCCTTTTCCTTTTTCAATAGGTTGGATAGCAGGAATACAAACCATCATCTTTTCTTTATTTTTTGCCAGTTCAAATACTTCATCAAACGATTTTGACTGAACATACAACTGGCTTGTAATAATATCTAATTTTTTTGCAGTTTCAATAATAGATTCTGAATTTTTATATCCATCTAATTTTGCATACCTGTCAACACCACCATAACCTGCTTTCCTGACAGAGCTTGCGATTGGCTCAGCTTCAAAAATAACTCTGTAAATATTGTCATCCCTGTCCTGCATATCTCCAATCAGAACTAATATATTGTCAAGCCTGTCATTCATTATCTGTAATTGTAATTTGTATTGCTCAATTTCTCTTTTCTGCATTTTTCCTTTTGGTGAATCAAATAAATTATAGGCAATAAAAATCACTATTGCTGCAAAAACCAAGCCTGAAGACATAAACGACAGTAATTTAAAAAACCTGGTTTTTGTTGTAACTGTTAATTTTTCGTAGGATAATGATCTCGGATTGTATAAAAACTTTGTTTTAGGCATATAATTTTTCTAAAAAAAATTAAATAAAGTATATTAAAATTCATACAGTTCAATGCAAAGTTAATTAAATAAACTAAATTTGCAATTACTAACTTATTAAAAAAAATTAACAATGCTTTGTTAATATAATCTGAAGGTTATATGAAATCTGCTCAGGTAAGGGAAACATTTCTGAATTTTTTCAAATCAAAGCAACACCGGATAGTGCATTCAGCTTCTATGGTTTTAAAAAATGATCCTACGCTAATGTTTACTAATGCAGGAATGAATCAGTTTAAAAATTTGTTTCTCGGTAATTCAAAAATAAAATATCCACGTATTGCCAACACTCAAAAATGTCTGCGTGTTTCGGGTAAGCATAACGACCTTGAAGAAGTTGGTCACGACACATACCATCACACAATGTTTGAAATGCTTGGCAACTGGTCGTTTGGTGATCCTGCTAATAAGACCGGAGGATATTTTAAAAAAGAAGCAATTGAATGGGCCTGGGAATTACTAACAGAAGTTTATAAAATTGATAAAAATAGCTTATATGTTACTGTTTTTGAAGGTGATAAAACAGATAATTTACCTCCTGATGAAGAGTCATATAATATCTGGAAAGAAATAATACCTGAAGACAGAATACTTTTCGGGTCAAAAAAAGACAATTTTTGGGAAATGGGAGAAACAGGACCTTGCGGACCTTGCTCTGAAATTCATGTTGACCTTCGCAAAGATTCTGAAAAAAAACAAATCAGCGGCTCTCAACTTATCAATAAAGATCATCCCCTTATAATTGAAATATGGAATCTGGTATTTATTGAATTTAACAGAACATTAAACGGAAAACTTAATCCGTTACCTGCCAAACATGTTGATACAGGTCTGGGATTTGAACGTCTTTCAATGGTTCTCCAGGGAGTAAAATCAAATTATGATACTGATATTTTTCAACCGATCATTCAGGCAATTGCAAAATTATCAGGAACAGAATACGGTAAAAGCGAAAAAGCTGATATTGCTATGCGGGTTATTGCCGACCATCTAAGAGCCGTAACTTTTGCTATTGCCGACGGGCAATTACCATCAAACACAGGGGCAGGATATGTTATCAGAAGAATTTTACGAAGAGCCGTAAGATATGGTTATACTTTTCTTGGTTTTGATGAACCTTTTATTAATGAATTGGTTCCATTGCTTATTGATGAAATGGGAGATGTTTTCCCAAGCATCAAATCGCAGCAAGATTTAATAATAAAAGTTATTACTGAAGAAGAACTTGCTTTTTTAAGAACATTATCACTCGGTATTAAAAAGTTTGAACAATATATTTCCAAAAAAGAAAATAATAAAATAATTGATGGGAATTTTGCATTTGAACTATATGACACTTATGGATTTCCTGTTGATTTAACCCAACTGATGGCTAAAGAAAAAGGATGGAAGGTTGATATGGAAGGATTTAATAATGGACTGAATGAACAAAAACACCGTTCGCGCAAAGCGGCAGAAATTGAAGCACAGGATTGGATAATTATAAACGATAATACGAAGGAAACCGAATTTGAAGGTTACAATAATCTAACATCCGAAGTTGAAATCGTTAAATACAGAAGAGTAAAAACTAAAAATAAGGAATATTTTGAGTTGATATTAAATAAAACTCCGTTTTATGCCGAATCGGGAGGACAGGTTGGCGATACAGGTTATTTAAAATCAATAGAAGAAAAAATCATTATCTCCGACACAAAAAAAGAAAATAATCTAATTTTACACATATCAAACAAATTACCATCTGATTTAACAAAACCTTTTAAAGCTTTCGTTGATGCTGAAAAACGATTATTAACAGCTAACAATCACACTGCAACCCACCTTTTGCATGCAGCATTAAAAGAAGTATTAGGAGATCATATTGAACAAAAAGGCTCATTAGTAGATGACAATCATCTTAGATTTGATTTTTCTCATTATGCTAAACTAAGTGATGAAAACATCCTGAAAATTGAAAAAATAGTCAATAATAAAATTCGTGAAAATATTCCACAAATTGAAAAAAACAATGTTCCCCTGAAAAAAGCTCAGGAAATGGGTGCTACTGCTTTGTTTGGAGAAAAATATGATGATAAAGTAAGAGTTATAATCTTTGATAAAAACTTTTCAATTGAACTTTGCGGAGGAACACATGTACCTGCAACAGGACAAATCGGTTCATTCAAAATTATTTCAGAAAGTGCAATTGCTGCCGGAATCCGCAGAATAGAAGCATTTACCGCCTACAAAGCCGAAGAGTATTATAATTCACAAAATGTAACCATAAATGAATTAAAAAATATTCTGAAAAACCAAAAAGACATAATAAAAGGAGTAAAAAGTTTAATTGAACAAAACAACAGCCTTCAAAAACAATTATCAGAATTAAACAAGGAAAAAATTCTAGTTCTTGAAAAAGACATTAAAAACAAAATAGAAAAAATCAACAATATAAATTTTATTGCTCAAAAAGTCACACTTGACACAGGAGCAATTAAAAATCTTGCATTTAATTTAAAAAATATTGTTGACAATTTATTCCTTGTTATTGGCTCTGAAAAAGATGGTAAAGCAAATCTTACTATAATGATTTCTGATGAACTTATAAAAAGTAATGGTTTACATGCGGGAAAAATAATTAAGGAAATAGCAAAAAAAATTAATGGAGGTGGTGGCGGACAATCTCATTTTGCTACTGCCGGAGGTGAAAATCCTAATGGAATACAGGCTGCCTTTGAAATGGCAAAAAAGATAATACAATAAGTTTTTGGCAACTATTCAGTTTGTGAAAAATGTTAATAAAATTATTAGTAAGTTTTTTTGATTAAATATAATTCTGATAATTTTTTATATAAATTTACGTCCATTATTACAGAATCTACTTATAAGTAAAGGAAATTATTCTGTTGATGGCATATTGTTCAACACATATGAAAAAAGTTTTCATTCTCTCAATTATTCTATTTATCACTATTACAGCTCATTCCCAGCCCGGAGAGAATATCCGGTTAAACTATTCTATGATTAGTGATGTAAAGTCAACTTTAAAAAGTGCGATTGGTTGGTCCATGCAAGATAATGGCAGATGGGCAAGTGCAAAAAACAGTATTCTATTTACCGATTCCAGAACAAATAAAAGTGCTTCTGAATTAAGAAGACTCGGGCAGGAAAATTTTATTATTATGGAATTGAAAAAAGCATTGATTGATAATAAGCAATACAATGTTTTAATTATAAAATATAAAGACGGAGAATACGAATTTCCTTTAATTCAGGATGGGTGGAGAAGCTATAAATCACTTGAATTTTATGTGTTCAA
>CAZREZ010000205.1:0-5762 GCA_964599115.1 uncultured Bacteroidales bacterium | reverse complement strand
TTCAGGTATTTTAATGTCAATTATATCGGATTTAATTTTTACATAGTTGCCGGGCAAGCTATAATTTTGCCAGAAAACAAAAACCTTTGTTATATCATTTTTAAATCCAATCTTAATTTTTTTTATTCCTGCTTTCTTTGTGAATAGAACAGGAGTGTTTTCAATATTTGTTTTTCCCACAGTCAGCAGCGAATTATAATCCCCGATATTATTATCAACCGAATCAGGATTCGCAGGGTCAAGAATCCAGTTATTTTCAACAACAAGTTTGTATTGATATTCGCCGGGGTTTAACAATAGTTCTATTTGCCATATACTATCCTTAAATTTCAAAAAAGTACCTGATGGATTCCATCCGTTCATTTCACCTGCGAGTTGTATCTTCTTATAATTTTTTCCTTTTGGATTAAAAATTAAATCAACTCTTTTTTTTCGGGATTTTTCAACAAGAATTGAATATGAAGTATCGCCAAACCATACTTTTAATTCCATCAAAGGAGGTGTGTTAATATCTGTTATAATCAGAAGTTCTTTTTTGTCAGATGATAAAGAAATTTTATCATCAATTAAAAAAACCGAATCAATTAAAGAAACATCATTAAAATAATCTTCCATGTAAATAATTGTAGAATCAACATTAAGGTGAACAGGTGAAGCCAGTCCGACAATTTGCGAGGTAACAGGTATGTTAAGATTTTCCTGCTTTTGCTTGCAACCGATTAAAAAAATTATTATTAAAAATGGAATAATTTTACGTGACATAGTTATTAAAATTAGAAATTAGAAATTAGAAAAATATCTATATATTAATGTTCAAATTATCAGATATTCACAGCACTTTCGTGCTGTGTTACAAATAGATAATTCCTATGGAATTAAACCTGTTTTTTTACTTTCCCAGTTCAATTATTTTTGCAGTTTTCGCAGGGATTTTTATAATATTTAAATCATTTATTTCTTTTCCTGAAATAATATCCTTTCCTGAATTAAAACCTTTCAGGCACTCGGAATATCTATCAGTATTAATTTCCTGTTCTTTATCGGAGTTATTAAGTAGCACCATAACTGATTCATTATCATTATATCTGAAATAAACATAAACACCATTTTCCGGTATAAAATGTTTAAGATTTCCAGTATGTATGGCTTCATTAATTTTTCTCCAGATAAGCAGTTTTTTAAGAAAATCAAATGCTTCATTTTGTTGTTTTGTTCTTCCTTCGGCAGTAAAAGCGTCAGTTTTATCACCTTGCCAGCCACCCGGAAAATCTTTACGAATATCACCATGACCTCTGTTTTCGTGACCGGTCATTAATATTTCAGTCCCATAATAAATTTCTGGTATTCCGCGACTTGTAAGCAGAAAAGCCATTGCCAGCTTAAAGTCATCAAGATTTTCATTAATTTTTGTAAAGAATCTGTCTCCATCATGATTGTCGGCAAAAATTACAAGCTTATTCGGATTTGCGTATACAAAATCCTGTCCGAGAATATCATATATTTTTACTATACCTTTATCCCACGAGTTTTTTTCAACAAATGCTTCACCCATTGCATACATCATCGGAAAATCAAAAACATTAGTTAAGTTTGACTGGTAGCCATCAGGGTTTTTTGCATTTTCTTGCCAGTAGGCAACCGAAGATGCAACAGGCAGCCATGATTCACCTACAACATTAAAATCAGGATATTCCTGTAAAATCCGTTTCATCCAGTCAGACATAAAATCTTTATAGGAATAAGGATATGTATCCATTCTTATCCCATCCAAACCTGCATATTCTACCCACCAGATACTATTTTGTGTTAAATAATTAGCCAGCAATTTATTATTCTGGTTCATATCCGGCATAGTTATGTCAAACCAACCGGCAAGCAATTTAGCATTGTCATAATCAGAAGCATAAGGATCAGTTGTCACCGCTGCACGGTAGTTTGTTCTTGTAAATTCATCCCATTGGTTTAGCCAGTCCTTTGAAGGTAAATCACTCATCCACCAGTGTCCACTTCCGCAATGATTAAAAATCATATCCATAATTATTTTAATTCCTTTCTTATGGCTGTCTTCAACAAGTTCAACATAATCGCGGTTAGTTCCAAAGCGAGGGTCAATTTTGTAAAAATCGGTAATTGCATAGCCATGATATGAATACGCAGGCATGTTGTTTTCAAAAACAGGATTTATCCATATTGCAGTAATTCCCAAATCAGCAAGGTAATCCAGCTTATTTTTAATTCCCTGCAAATCCCCGCTATGTCTGCCATTTGGATTACTCCTGTCGGCTTTTTCCTTCATACCCTCAACGTTATCATTTGAAGTATCACCATTTGAAAAACGGTCGGGCATCATCAAATAAATAACATCCGAACTGTTAAAACCTTTTCGTTCTTTTGAACCTGCTTTGCGGTTCTTTAATTCATATCTATAAGTTTGTACAACCTTTTTTCCTTTGATAAAATTTATTTGGAAAGAGCCGGCAATTGCATTATCTGTAATCTCTAAATTCAAAAAAAGATAATTTGGATTTTCTACTTTAATGACTTCTTTTAAAATAACACCTTTATAATTAATCTTCGGCTGTGTTTCGGAAATGTTTTTACCGTAAACAAGAAGTTGCAGGTTTTGGTCTTGCATTCCAACCCACCAGAAAGGTGGTTCTACTTTTTCAAGATTATATTTATTTGAAAAAGAATAATTGGCAAATAAAAGCATTATACAAATAAATAATGCTGTTTGAAACATTTTACGTTTTTTCATTTGAGGATAATTTTTAGTTTATTTCGTGTGAATTATTATTCATTTACATCTTTAACAAAAAGTATCAGTGCTGCTGCGATAAACATTGAGACACCTCCCAAAATAAGTGCATAAATTGACTGGCTGCTGAAAATACTTTTAACCAAAAATCCTAAAATCCCTGCAGCAACTATTTGCGGAATTACAATAAAAAAATTGAAAATTCCCATGTAAATACCCATTTTTTTCGCAGGCAAAACTCCTGACAAAATCGCATAAGGCATTGAAAGAATGCTTGCCCACGCAAACCCTACTCCCAACATTGAAATAAGTATCATATTGGCATTACTAAGAAAAAATATTGAAATTAATCCTGCTCCACCTGCAATCAATGAAATCATGTGAGTTATTTTACGATTTGTTGCTTTAGCCAAAACTGGTAATAAAAATGCAACAATAGCAGCAAACCCATTGTAAACAGCAAAACAAATACCAACCCAATCAGCACCTTTGTTATATAATTCAGTAGTTGGATCAGTGGTGTTATAAAAATATCCTGTTATTGCCGGAGTTGTATAAATCCACATTGCAAAGAGCGCAAACCATGAGAAAAACTGAACAAATGCCAATTGAACCATAGTTTTAGGCATGTGGTCAAAATCATTAATAATGACAACAATACCTTTTTTAGAATTTCCTGATTTCTGATAAACACCTGCAATTAATTTAATAATTCCAAACAAGCTGATACCAAATGAAAAAATATATAATTCGGGTATAAGGTTAAAGAACCAAATTAATGCAGAAAAAACTAACCCTGCAAATATCCACACTGCCCCAAACAACAAATTTTTATTACCTGCAATTTTGTTTTTAATAATTTCAGATGCTGTATCAGTTTCAATTTCAGGTTTATGGTCTTCCTTATGTTCGGAATACATTTTTAATTCTTCAGGTGTGTATTCCTTTGACCTGATTACTGTCCATATAACTGCAGAAATAAAAGCAAAAGCACCGATGTAAAAAGAAAATTTTACTGATGGTGGAATTTCTCCTTCGGGTGCAGTGTTTGATATCCCTAACCAGTTAGTCATCAGGTAAGGCAATGCTGAAGCAACTACTGCACCGGTTCCGATAAAAAAACTTTGCATTGCGAAACCTTTTGTTCGTTGTTCGTTTGGCAGCATATCTCCAACAAAAGCCCTGAAAGGTTCCATTGAAATATTAATTGACGCATCCATTATCCAGAGCATCCCGACTGCCATCCATAATACAGGAGAATGAGGCATAATAACTAATGCCAGTGAAGCAAATATTGCCCCGAAAAGAAAATAAGGTCGTCGCCTGCCAAGCCGGCACCATGTATTATCACTGTAATAACCGATTATAGGTTGCACAATCAATCCTGTAACAGGAGCAGCAAGCCAATAAAGCGACAGATTTCCTACATCTGCCCCTAATGTTTCAAAAATCCGGCTAACATTAGCATTCTGAAGTGCAAAGCCAAACTGTATCCCCAGAAATCCAAAACTCATATTCCATATCTGCCAGAAACTGAGACGTGGTTTTTTTTTCATATATAATTTGATTAGAAGCTACAAATTTATTATATTTTTTTTTATATTTCCTGTTTTTCTAATTCAAATTTATTCAACTGTTTTTAACTTCGTAAATCAAAAATCGTTAATCTGTGTTCGATATTCAGAAACTATGATAATAACATTAATAATTAATGTCGAAATAAATATTTAATCTGATTTATAATGCCTAAAAAATCGCTGAGTATTCGGGACTGAAATAAAAGTTTGTTAAAAAAACAAAGTTTTATAAGATAAATATTATAAATTTTTACCTTTGGACAAATAAAAAATAAATTCTTATGAATTCTGAAAAAGAAATAAAAACTTTAAAAGATATCTGGAAAGAATTATATCAGGGAATGTCTGAAAACAAGTTGAATAAGTTTATTAAAGAATTAAAAGAAATTAAATTAAAACAAAATTTAAAACCTCATGAGCCGGAATGGTATAAAGATGCTATAGTTTATTCTTTGTATGTTGATTTGTTCAATAAAGATTTCTCGGGGCTGGAAGCTAAGCTTGATTACCTGAATAATCTGGGAGTTAATTGTTTATGGCTGTTGCCAATACTTGACTCACCGATGAAAGATGCGGGTTTTGACATAAGGGATTATAAAAAAATACGTTCGGATTTATTTGGATTAACACAAACTTCAGATGAACAGAAACAGATAACAGCTTTTGAGAATTTTCTAAAGAAAGCCCATAAAAAAAATATTAGTGTGATATTTGATATTGCGATCAACCATACTTCAAATGAACATAAATGGTTCAAAGAATCACGGAAATCGCCTGATAATCCATACAGGGACTATTATATCTGGAACAAAGATACTGACCGCTACAAAGAAACCCGCCTTTTGTTTGAAGGCATGGAACCAAGCAATTGGGAAAAAGACGGTGACTGGTACTATTTTCACAGATTTTTCAGTTTCCAGCCTGATTTGAATTATCGTAATCCGGATGTTCTTCTTGAGATGTCGCGAAATATGGTTTTCTGGCTTCAAAAAGGAGTTGACGGTTTCAGGGCTGATGCAATTCCATACCTTTGGAAAGAAGACGGAACCGATTGTGAAAACCTCCCGCAAAATCATATTATAGTTAGGTTTTTCAGAGACACACTTGATTATGTTCGCCCGAATACTTTATTATTGGCAGAGGCATGTCAAAAGCCAAAAGAAGTAGTAAAATATTTTGGAGATGGTGATGAATGTAATGCAGGTTATCATTTCCCGCTGATGCCGCAAATGTTTAAAGCAATTGCGAAACAAAGCAGCAAACCGATTATTTATACTCTTAGCCCTGAAGTAACTCCGGAAATTCCTGAAAGCTGTCAGTGGTTTACATTTCTGCGTTGCCACGATGAATTAAGTCTTGAACTGGTTTATGTTTCGGAAGAAGACAGAAAATATATTCACGAAATTTATTGTAAGTTTCCTCAATGG
>CAZREZ010000204.1:0-5784 GCA_964599115.1 uncultured Bacteroidales bacterium | reverse complement strand
AAAGTGAATTTTGTGAATACAAAATTAAGAGTAAAAAAAAAGATACTTTACCACAATTAGAAAGACTCATAATTTCTTACCATTTAATCAATAGAGACGCTCTGGCTATAAACTCATCATAATTATTTACAACTTGAATCTTGTCCCTGAAAATATTTTCTTCTACACGGATATCAAGATCGCCACCATTCCAAAGTTTAAATCTGGAGCTATAGAAAATTCTGACCTTTTTTTGCTCATCAATCTGGTTTGAGTATCTAACACCCAGTGTGTTTTTCCACTTCTTTTTAAAAGCACGATGTGTTCCGCTTAAAGTCAAAGACAGAATATTACGATCTTTGCCAGAGAACTCAGATTGGCTGTAGCTTGCACCTCCTGAAATACTTAAGGGGATTTTGAAAGTTAGTACCTCATTTAAAGTATAAGTTTGGGTTTTGGACAGGTTTGTAATGGTATCCATTATGGTTTCAGTATTTTGATAGAAAAAACTAAAACTGGTATTGGATTTTAACTTGCCAATCGGATAATTATATCCTGTTGTTGCAGAAATTATTTTTACAGAATTTTTCAGGTTCAAACTGTCGTTATCGTTTTTTTGGAAATTAGGCATGTAACTGATTCTCAAATATGGGATATTCTTAAACCTGAATCCTGCAGTTATACCATAGGCAGTTGTTGTTGTAGTGGATTTTTTCCAGTTGATCAGGTTATCTTTATTTTGCCTGAAATAAGCAGAAAAGGATATCTTTCTTTTTGCGAAAGACTGGTCTATCCTGCCGTCATAAGTCAGTCTGTCGTTAATTAGATTGGGATTTCCAAGTGTAGTAAAACCTGCCCCAACCATTTTAACACCACCCGACAATTTTGTTGTTTTCAACTTTAGCGTTGATTTAACATTATATGCATAATCTATTGAACTGCTTGCATTAGGTTTAAGAAAATTAGTTAACCACGATGGAACTTCGTTATCATCTTCAATTAATGCCGGAC
This sequence comes from uncultured Bacteroidales bacterium, assembly GCA_964599115.1. Taxonomy (GTDB): domain Bacteria; phylum Bacteroidota; class Bacteroidia; order Bacteroidales; family JADFUO01; genus JADFUO01. Next base: position 4,794 of record CAZREZ010000204.1, on the reverse strand, counting down.
TACGAGTATCGCGGGTATGTAAAGAAACAGCAGCTTCGCCTTCTATTGTGAATTTCTTTTTGAAAAGAGAGAGTTTTCCCTCAGTCCCGAGCATAAAGTTTGACTGTGGTTTTACATTAAAAGTATCAATTTCCGAAGAGGCAGGGAGAGAATTAACCTCATCTTCAACATGCATAAATGTTATATAAAGGTGTGTTTCTCTCTTTTTACCAACACCGATCTTACCGAATAAAAGCTTTTGTTTGTAATTGGGCTTGGTTATTTCAGAAGGTTTAACAGACCTTTTAACTTTACCGGTGGAAAAGGCAGCATAAAATTTCCCTGGTGTAAACTCAATATTTACGCCGGAAACTGAAATTCCTTTTAGTGTTAATTGGCTGTAGTTGGGGCGGCATTTGCCCACTTCTAAAGTAGAGAAATTGGAAAGGAAGCGTGCAATTTTTGACATCGCTTTCCTCTTTGCATAAGCTTCTGCTTTGGCTTTTGCGAGTTCTTGGGGATTAGTGAGACCCAATGAATTAACAAATTCTGTGGGATTAATGAATCCCTTAGATTTAAGGAGTGCTTTAGCATCAAAATATATCCTGAAATTATTTATGCTTTGCCTGAGATCGCTTTGTTCGGAGGTAATAAAAAAGCTTGACGAAATGGGTATACCGTAAACCGTAAGGGTCATGTGTAAATCATTTCGCCAGAATGAAGCCGGTATTTGTGAATTTGTACCCTGACGGTTGGCATATTGGCCGAAAGCTCTGTTACTGCCATGGAACTGAACAGGGGATGAATTTTCCTGAGCGAAAATTAATTTAGAACCAGGAAAAATCAGAAGTGAAAACACAAATAAAAATAATCTGACATGTTTCATGACGCTTCCTCCATACTCAAATTCTTTTTTGAAAGCAAAATATTTTTGATGAGGATGAGCGGGAATAAAACCTCTGCTCCCACTCATTTTTCTTATTTCATTTCCTATTGCATCTGTATCATCACTTTTTTATTATATCAGCAACCGTTTTAGGATTGTCTTCAGAGAACTCCTGTAGAGTGGGCTCAGAATTTACTTTTCTATATCAGAAAGGGTTTATAACATTCGTGTTTTTCTGTATTGGGGTTTCATGTCGTATAAGCTTTCTTCTATAAATATGCACATTGTGAAACATCCAGCAGCAGGTATCTCTATGACATACTACCGTCTCCGGCAAGCAGACTCCATCCGCGTTAATATGGGAAAGATCGAGCGATTCATCACAAACCGCTAAACAGACCCGTAAACTATCAAAGCAAGTATCTACCGTATATATTAGAGGCGGCACTGATATTGTGTCTGATACTGGCGGAATCCACGGAAAATCAAGAGCTTCTATCAAGTCCACTTTGATTGAATCCAACTCTCCTGTGCAAAAGTATTCGTTGTAGTAAATTCCAGTGTCCGGAGGAGTAAAGATATTTCCTGATGGCACACCCCCGGTCCAGGTTGTAATTTTAATTGTATCACAATCCAGATTACACTGATGGTAGGTGGTAAACTGATAATATCCATCCCAAATATTTTTCACGCAGCAAGGGTTCTGTGGCCATACAACATGAGGACCATAATCCTCACAGGTTAGGCAGAGCGGATGATACATCTCCACCCTGGGACGATCTTTGTTAATAGTGAAAGACCAGGTGTATGGATTCGGGAAAAGCTCATTACCTGCAATATCCTCTGCCCTTATACAGACGTACACTTTATAGGATAAGTTGTAAACCTCAGGACACATATTACACAGACTGTCGCATTTTACCCTAATACGAACTGTTCCACTTGTATTGTCAGTGCCCCCTGGATGATCTGGTATCCATGCAAAGGAAAAGGGTATAGAGTCAAGTACGCAACATTCTGATCCGATCTCAACTTTTATGCTTCTCGCGTTTATCCCCTTACTACAGCAGCCATCCTGTATATGAGCGCAGATGTATAGAAAATCCTCCTCCTCGCAGTCATCACAGCATACACACTCGCCGTCGCAGGGAACAGTCCGGTCAACAATGGGGCGTATCTTGTCTCCCGTTATAATACAGTAAGGAGGAAGGTTTATCCTTGAGAGGGCAAGGATGGCATATAAAGTAGAAATGGTCTCGCCACCTTCACCCCAGGTATCAGGCCAAGAGCAAGCAGAAGGAGCTGGACCAACGGCAACAACAGCAGAATGAGTTAAAGCCAGTGCAAAGTCCCGATACCAGGCTGGTAGCCCTTCCCCTCCTGCAAGTTCGATTGTTGGTGAATGAAGAAAAGGTAATGGTGGGGTAAACGGTGAGGCTGGACAACCACCCGGAATAGGGTTAACAAACACAGTACCAAAAGGTATTCCAAGCGTGTTCGAATATGCTTCACCTGTAGTTCCTGCTGAACCTGGCGATCCTGCTAAACTTCCCCAATAGTGAAATGCACGAGCAGCAGATAAAATAAAATAATAAGTATGGTGAATACCATAGGTTGTATTACATACATACGAATAATTATGTTGCCAATAAGTGAGGGCATTGTCAGCGGCATTATCGATATCAGCTATACTAGTAATATCACCTATCCAGCACCTTATAAACCAGAGGCACATCAATCCTGCTGCAGTTCGGGCTTCAGTAATTTCAGAATATATAAAATAATCGAACCCACCACCGGGATGTTGACGATCCAGTACCCAAGGCAATGCATTACTCCATACATTATCCGGCACCACATAACCAGCTCCCTTTGCAATACAGAGTGACCAGAGTGCGAATTGCGTATTTGAAATATCAGGGCTTTCGTGACTAGAACTAATACTGTAATCTGCCATGCTACAATAACCGAATCCCCCACGGTATGAGAGTTCGAGGTAGGTATTGGGAAACTGCGATGCTACAATATAGTCTACAGCATCCTGAATTACATCATGAAGATTTGTGCCAGGAGGAAGATCGCATCCTTCAATACACTGTTTCTCTGCTTCCACAAGTGCAAGAACAGCAATGGCTGTTTGATATGTTGGCTTATTAACAAAACCAATGTCGGACGTACTTTGGTATATAGCTCCAGCTCCTACGGTGCTAGTGGTGGGTTTCACCTGTCCCAGGATATAATTCAAGGCATCACACACAACATCATCGGAGGGAGGGCCCCCATTTTCAAGAAAGGCAAGAACGGCAAGCCCGGCCGTCCCCACGCCCCAGCCCGTTGGATTAGTATGGACGCCTGCAATATTATCATGATGCCAACTACCCAAAGACCCTTGTGTATCTCGCAACCACTGCAATCCTCCTTGTATGTGATCCTCAACAACAACCGGAGATTGAGCATTTATTTTGCCTGCGGTTGCACTAAAAAGGATAAGTAATATTATCCAAATTGATATTTTACCTGTTTTAAACATTTTTCACCTCCTTTTAATTTAAAACGATTATTGTTATAGGTTCGCTTTCCAGAATCTTTCCTTTTTTCGTTTTTACCACTACTTTAAGCTCACCTTTTCTATTTCCTAATGTGACCCATGCATACGTATTTACTTCAGTCCACCACTCATCCTCAAATTCGCTTTCCTTTGCAATAAGCAACCATTCGTTATCCCACCGGACATAAAAAGAGCATTCAACAATATCGGTCCCTTCTCCCACATCGGCTACAATTACTACCATGCTTCCCACGGTATCTCCTTCTGAGATGTTTTTGATAATCAAAGTCCTTTCTTCAAGCAGCTCTTTATAAGTAAACCACCACACCTCACTTTTTCCAATCACCCAATTTTTATCTTCTGCTACTGCTGTTACCTGCCAGGCGTAGGTTACACCCTGCTCAAACTCCCTGGCAGAAATGGGGTATTGAAAAGAGGTTGAAAAAATTTCTGTCTCCTCAAACCAGACAGGATTAGCTTCCGTCGCTTCTATTGCTGTCTGACCGTCCAGTAATTCATAAATGCACAGATTATAAGTGATCATATCGCCTGCTGGTATAGGCATCGGCGGCATCCACACAAAAACCGGCAGCTCCTCTTCTATTATTGTTTCGTCAATTGGAGAAATAAGTTCCGGCGGGGAAGGGTGCATGATAGGCTGGGTTATACAGTCCTGTGCTAATATAACATCATAATTGTCTGCATCTTTAACATATACACAGATAGTATAGGTACCTTCCGGCAGTGTGCCGGTTTTTTGAACAATTTCCTCATAATCGTTATTTACATATTCCACATCCACTGGCTCCAGATCGCCTCTGTTAACAAGGCCTGAAAAGCCAAGCGTTAGTTCAAAATCAGCACTCGTGGCTTTAAAAATAATTCCCGCATCTGCTTCTTCTACCGTTCCATACAGGTAAACGTTGTAAGAATCCTGTTGTGAAGTGTTTGTAAGTGTCAGTTGCCACAGATCCTCAACATTCCACTGGTTTGGCGGCGGTTGACTTAGTTTAACCAATACCTGAGCATTAACACTTGCGGCAGCCAGAATAATTAATAAGGCAAGTGCAGCAACTAATAAATTTTTTTTGTAAAACATAGTAACCTCCATTTTTTAAGATTAATTTAATTCAAAAAAAATGATTTTGATTCAAAGTTACATTCAAATCATACCAATATCAATCATTAATTATTGAGACAGCAGAATGAATGAGTGAATGGGGAATATGAATGAGTGAATAGAAGGGAAAGAAACTATGCTAATTTAAAAATCAGGTTCTAAATTAAAGCCATTCGCGGAATTATGAAATTGACCTAATTGTTCTAATTTCAGACTTCTTAAAAAATAAAAAATTAGCCATAAAAATTGGACGTTTTTATA
>CAZREZ010000203.1:0-5802 GCA_964599115.1 uncultured Bacteroidales bacterium | reverse complement strand
CATGATAATTGCATTTATCCAAAAAATAATCCACTGCTGGTTTAACTACCATTCCTGCACCTAAAACTAATATTTTCTTTTTGTCCATAATTAGGTTTCTTAAAGTTGATAATTTACTATTATTATTTAGTTTTGGGTATCTTCTACTTTATGTTTGCCAACTTCTTATATATTCATTTTTTCCGTATACAGTAAACAGTATTCTGTAGATATATACACCTTCTGTTGTTTATATTTCAAATCCATCTAAAGGATTTTTAATATTTTTCATACTTACATGTGTATAGATTTCTGTAGTCCGGCTACTTTTATGACCAGGTAATTCCTGTATTATTCTTAGGTCAACTCCCATATCTAATAAATGTATTGCGTAGCTGTGTCTTAAACTATGAAGTGTAAAATTATGATTTTTTTTATTATGGCAAAATATATATTGTATCTTTAGCCAAATAAACCGGATTATCATGGCTAAAAAATTAATACTAAAACTTGATAATACATCAGAGTATTCAATAATCGGTATTTCCAGTCACTTAAAAGATTATCGCCTCTCTTTTAATATTAACAGGAAACTTAATTTTCAGCTAAAAAAACTCAATGATCTTGTAATAATTAAAGGGAAAAATAAAAAATCCCAAAAGTTTTCTCTTTTTCATTATGAACAACCCGATACTCTGAATGAAATTTATTTATTATCAAATAATAATCCCAACGGTAAATTAATCCCTTTACAAAAACAAACCGATTATTTTTTATTAATTAAGGATATAATTGATGATCAAAGGAAAAATAAAATAATTAAAGCAATAAAAGCAATACGAAATGTTTTAATGGTATATGAAATTAACCCCAATACAATAAAAAATATTGACTCAATATTAACAGAAGTTGAATTACAGGGATTGGATATTATGAAGAAAGAAAAATATTCTAAAAAGCAGACTTAAACTGTTTTAAAAACCTCAAATCATTTTCAAAGAATAACCTGATATCTTCAATTCGGTATTTTAACATTGTAATTCGTTCAATGCCCATACCAAAAGCAAATCCTGTATATTTTTTACTGTCAATTCCACAATTTTCCAAAACATTCGGATCAACCATTCCGCAGCCTAAAATCTCAACCCAGCCAACATATTTACAGATATTGCAGCCTTTTCCTCCGCAAATATTACATGAGATATCCATTTCGGCCGATGGTTCGGTAAACGGAAAATATGACGGGCGAAAACGTGTTTTGGTATTTTCCCCGAAAAACTCTTTTGCAAAATAAAACAATGTTTGTTTCAGATCGGCAAACGAAACATTTTTATCAATATATAAACCTTCAATTTGGTGAAAAATACAATGTGCTCTTGCAGAAATTGCCTCATTGCGAAAAACCCTTCCTGGATATATTTCCCTGATTGGTGGTTTGGTGTTTTCCATTGCACGAACCTGAACCGAAGAAGTATGAGTTCTTAAAGCAATATCCGGGTCTTTTTCTATAAAAAATGTATCCTGCATATCGCGTGCAGGATGTTCTTCCGGGAAATTCAAAGCTGTAAAGTTGTGAAAATCATCTTCAATTTCAGGACCCTCGGCAACTGTAAATCCGAGCCGGGCAAAAATATCAATAATTTCATTCCTTACAATTGATAATGGGTGCCGTGTTCCAAGCTCAACAAAATCAACAGGGAGAGTAAGATCCTTGTCGGATTTGTCAGCAGTTTTGGCATCTTCAAGCTCATCTCTTAAAAAATTTACTTTTTCCTGTGCCTTGTTTTTTAATTCATTTAAAACACGACCAAATTCTTTGCGATGTTCTTTTGGGACATTTTTAAACTCTGTAAATAACCCGGTGATAATACCCTTTTTACTTAAAAACCTGATCTGGAACTTTTCTAATTGTTCCTTATTTTCAGCTGTAAAAGCCTTAATTTCTTCTAATAAGCTTTGAATTTTATCTTTCATCACTTTCTATTCCAGAATTTCAATGGTCATATTAATATCTTTAACAGGTTTGTTAGGTTGTTTGGTTTGTACAGCAGCAATTTTATCAATAACGTCTAATCCCTGGATTACTTCGCCGAAAACAGTATATTCACCATCAAGATGGGGAGTGCCTCCAACTGATTTATATGCTTCGCTTTGTTCTTTTGAAAAAGCTTTACCCAGCCGGCTTCCATACATGTTTAACTGACTATCAGTAAATTTCTGACCATGAACAATATAGAATTGTGATCCTGATGATTTTTTCTCGGGATTAACATTATCGCCCATTCTTGCTGCTGCCAATGCTCCCTTTTTATGGAAATATTTAGGTGTAAATTCAGCATCAACCAAATATCCGGGGTCTTGTCTGCCATCGGCATTAGAGCCGCCTTGTATCATAAAATCCAGGATAACTCTATGAAAAGGCGAATTTTCATACCATCCCTCTTTTATCAGTTTAATAAAATTATCTCTGTGTTTGGGTGTTTCATTATAAAGCATGGCTGTCATATCACCGTAATCAGTGTGTATAATAATTAATGTTTCATTTCCCGGACGGTTGTTTTCCTGTGCATACATAGGCATTTCAATTAATGTAAAAACGGTTAGTAATAATAAAAAATATTTTTTCATAATAATGTTAATTTTAAATTTGTGCAAAAATATAAAATTAAATGAATGTATTTAATCAGTTAAGATAATTTTAAATAAATCAGGCGTTAGATGTTTGGCGTTTTCTTTTTTTTCTCAAGAAAACATTTTCTACAGAGCGGTTCGTAAGCTTCCTTCTCACCTAAAACAACCAAATTATCATCAGCTATGATACGATGAGAATATTGTGCAAGATTGCCGCAATTCATGCAAATAGCGTGTACTTTTGTAACATATTCGGCTGTTGCCAATAACGAAGGAATAGGACCAAAAGGTTTACCGAGATAATCCATATCAAGACCTGCAACAATTACACGTGTTCCATTATCGGCAAGATGATTACAAATTGCTGTAAGCTCATCATCAAAAAACTGTGCTTCATCAATACCAACCACATCAAAATCGTTAGCATAAAGTATTATCTGGGCAGCTGTTTGTACCGGAGTTGAGTGAATTGAGGTATCATCATGCGAAACAACGTTTTCTTCATCGTAACGTTTATCAATAATGGGTTTGAATATCTCAATTTTTTGCTTTGCAATCTTTGCCCGGTTCAGGCGACGAATCAGCTCTTCTGTCTTTCCTGAAAACATTGAACCGCAAATCACCTCTATCCAGCCATTACGTTTTGAACCATCTGCTGATTTTTCTAAAAACATTTTAGAAATTTTAACTTAATCTTTTATATCTTTATCAATTATTTTATAATACAAAATTAATTAAATCGTTAAACAATTTTAGTTTATCCATAATTTTTTCAAATGAACAACATCAACATAAAAAAAGAAATTTCCGGTTTACTTGAAACCATTAGCGAACAGGCAGAAATAATTAAAAATCATCAGGATAAAATTCCCCAATTATATCTTGACATAATAAAAGAAAATATCAGGAAATTATACGAAAATATTCATAATCTTGATAAATTAAACAGCAAAGCGGATATTTTTAAATCCGAAACAGGTAAAATTGCAGATACTGCCACCAAGGAAAAAATTGTAAAAAAGGAATTGATAGATGAAATTGCTCCTGTCTTGTCAGAAAAGGTAAAAACAGAAGCTAAAGAAGAACCTGCAAAAACCAAACCTGATAGTATAAAAGATATTCAACCTGAAATTGTCATATCTCAAGAAGAAAAGAAAGAACCGAAACCAGAAATCGCTATAGAGGAAACAACAAACGAAAAAAATAATAAAACCAAAGAGCAAGCTGTAGAACCCATCCCAAAAATAAAAGAAACAACAATTGATATGTTTTCTGATAACACAATTTCGATTGGTGATAAATTAATAAATAAACAGGATAATAGTATTGCCGCTAAAATGCAAAAAACTAAAATAATCGACCTGAGAACTTCAATCGGGATCAATGACAAATTTCTTTTTATCAATGAATTGTTCGAAGGCGATATGAAAAACTACAATAATGCCATTGATAAATTAAACTCATTTAATAACCTGAATGAAGCCATTATATCACTCAACTTACTAAGAACTGAATATAACTGGAAAACAAATGATGAAGCATTTATTAAATTTAACGAATTAATTGAAGGCAGATATAAATAGTTCCTAATGTCAAAACTCTACCTTGTTCCTACTCCTATCGGCAACCTTGAAGATATTACTCTTCGGGCGATACGGATATTAAAAGAGGTAAATATTATTTTAGCAGAAGATACCCGCAATACATCAAAACTTTTAAAACATTTTAAGATTGAAAAAAAAATGATGTCGCATCATCAGTTCAATGAACATAAAGCTGTAACCGGTATTGTTGAAACAATTTCAGGAGGTAAAAGCATAGCATTAGTCAGTGATGCAGGAACTCCGGCAATTTCCGACCCTGGTTTTCTATTGGTAAGAGAATGTATAAGGGCTGGCATTGAGATTGAATGTTTACCAGGTCCTACTGCATTTATTCCGGCGCTTGTTAATTCAGGATTACCATCAGATCATTTCGTTTTTGAAGGTTTTTTGCCACACAAAAAGGGCAGACAAACAAAACTTAAACAATTAGCCGAACAGACATATACCATGATATTTTACGAATCACCTTTCAGATTAATAAAAACACTGGAGCAATTTGCTGAATATTTCGGTCCGCAACGAAAAGCCTCAATTTCAAGAGAACTCACCAAAATCCACGAAGAAACACAAAGAGGCTCCTTATCTGAATTAATTTTATATTACAAAAATAAAACCATCAAGGGCGAAATCGTTATTATCGTTTGTGGGAAATAATAATTAAAAATTGATTTGTCCAGACACATTCAAAACTTTAACTTTTATTTAACTTTTCTCTGAAAAGCCCGAAAATATTAACACTTCAAAGGTTTTATTCCTTCTATATTTAAAATCCGCAATCCGTTAATTGTAACAATTTCATATTTATAGCGTCTAATTATTAATAGCCATCTTGTTCATTGAATTTCTGTTCATTACCGTACATTGTGTACTAATATCGCACATTGTTATTAAATCGTTTAAGCTGTAATTAACAGACATTCAGCTGTTTATAAGGTTGGCATAAAATTGGCATTATAAAACATAACCACTAATATAATTTCAAAATGAAAGCAAAACTTTTATCACTAACAACCGGTCTGATGTTATGCGGTATATTTTCTTTTGGAGGTGGATTAGAAATTAAATTTTATGAAGAGCGATACATTGATAATATTCCTTTTGATACAAAACAAATTTTCCGGCAAAATATTACCTACCCCGAATTTGCAAGAAAAATGAATATTGAAGGAGTGGTTTTTGTTTGTTTTACTTATAATGAAGATGGGTATATTGAAATTATATGTACAAACTCAAGTCATGAAGAATTTAATAAATATATAATTGAAAAATTATCCAATACCAGATTAAGAAACGGATCTGTAAAAATTGGGAAAGAGTACTTTGCAAAATTTGATTTTAAAATTTTGTGATTGTAGTTTTATGTTAGTTAAACATTCTGTGCATTTAGGTCCTCCATTGGGGGACCTTTTTTTTGTTTTATTTAAGATTAAAAGTAAACCATGATATTACTTTAATTAAATTTGTATCAAACAAAATCAATAGCTATGAAAAAATTTTTACTATTAATTTTCGCAACGTGTATATTTTATTCAACTCCTGTTTTCCGCATCTGGACACCCTAAACATAAATATTTATAAAGAATTTTTT
>CAZREZ010000202.1:0-5812 GCA_964599115.1 uncultured Bacteroidales bacterium | reverse complement strand
TTATTATATTCAATATTAAACACCCTGTTAAATTCTTTGCTCTTTCTGTCATTGTTTAGATAGCTTTCTATATCATTATTCAATTTTAAAATTTTCATGTCCAGGGCAACTATCTTAGCTTTATTTCTTTCTGCATTGGAATCATTTACATTAATCCCTATTATTTCTATCTGGCAAATTAATCCTGCTTTCTCTACTGCAAATGCACGGATTTTTTCAAGTTCTTCCTTGCTTAACCTGTCGGAAGAAGTATGTTTATTACCAGAAGGGGCAATGATTTTCTGTTGTGGGGCCGCATTTTCATCAATAACTTTTTTTGTTGAAGAACAACTGAATATAAATAGGGTTACCAAAACAAAGAAAAGTAATTTTCGTGTTAACATCTTAAAGTTCACATTTAATGATTTTATAATCAAAGCAATGTTTCGTCATTTCTTTAAAATTATATAATTAAGTAAATTTTTAAAAACGCTGCTGATGTATAAAATTAAATATTGCAATTAAAAAACTGTTCAAAAATAGGTATAAATATTATAATTGCAACAAAAATACTTTTTTTTTTTAAATATTACTAAAAAATTTTTGAACATTATTAATTAAATAAATATTCTGTTAAAAAATTGTTAAAAAAAATAAATAATTACTTTTTGCTTTGTTCATTTAATTTTTTTATTATTTTTGCACTTCCAAATTTTTTCAGGAAATAAATTAACTGATATAAAATGTACGCAATAGTTGATATAGCTGGCCAACAGTATAAAGTAGAAAAAGAACAGGAGATTTTTGTTCATCGTTTAGAAGGTGAAGAAGGAGCAAGTGTTGAATTTAACGAAATTCTTTTGATAGATAATAACGGAAAAATTAGTCTTGGAACTCCTCTTATTGAAGGAGCAAAAATTTCTGCTAAAATAATTTCTCATATAAAAGGAGATAAAATACTTGTTTTTAAGAAAAAGAGGAGAAAAGGTTATAGAAAAACATCAGGACACAGACAATATCTCAGCAAGATCCAAATTGAAAGTATTTCTGAGGAAGCTGCTAAACCTGCAAAAGCAGAAGTAAAAGATTTAGCTCCGGCAAAAGTTGAAACAAAACCAAAAGCTTCTCCAAAGAAAAAAGCTGAAGCTACTCCAAAATCAGTAATTAGAGCTAAACCGGCATCCAAAGCAGAAGCAAAACCCAAAGTTGCTCCAAAGGCAAAAACAGAATCAAAAACAAAAGTAAAACCTAAAACCGTTAGCAAAACTAAAACAACTGCTAAAGCCGAAACAAAAGTAAAAACTAAAGTCAAGCCGAAAACTGCAATCAAATCCAAACCGGCAGCCAAGGCAAAAACAGAAGAAAAAACAAAAGTAAAACCTAAAACCGTTAGCAAAACTAAAACAACTGCTAAAGCAGCTTCCAAACTAAAAAAAGAATAATTTTATAACTAAATACCATAAGTTATGGCTCACAAAAAAGGCGCCGGTAGTTCAAATAACGGCAGAGAATCGGAAAGTAAACGATTAGGAGTAAAAATATTCGGCGGACAATTCGCAAAAGCCGGTAATATTATCATCAGACAAAGAGGAACAGCTCATAATCCTGGAAACAATGTTGGCATTGGTAAAGATCATACATTATTTGCATTGATTGACGGTATAGTTACATTTAAAAAGAAAAAAGATAACAAATCATTTGTTTCCGTTCTCCCATCAGATTCCTGACAAACTGATACTGAATAAGAAAGGTTAAAGGCTAAAGTTAAAAGGCTAAACCCTTATTTCCATAACCCAGATAAACTGGAAAAGACAAATTCCAAAAAACAAATTCCAAATAAATTCCAACTGTTAAAAATTCAAATTCCAAACCTTAGGCTTCGTGCAAGCATGCCTGCCTTTGCCGAAACAGCTATGTGCAGGCAGGAAAGCAATTTGGAATTTTGATATTGGATTTTGGAAATTATTTGATATTTGATCATTGAGATTTGTAATTTTTTGCCAAAAAAAACACGAATTTTAGAATTAAGATACTAACAACCACAGCGTATACGTTCATATTGTTTTTTTCAGTCATAAGGATTTCCCAGTTCAATAATAATTTTTTATACATTAATTATATACAATCTCGATTTTTGTCGGATTTTTTTTATTTTTTGAAATTCAATTCATCAAAATCCGTTACTTTTGTAAAAATTTAACTTAATCGAAAATAATAAAGTATGTTACAAGTAAATTATATAAAAGAAAACAAGCATGAGGTTATTGAACGTCTTGCAATTAAAAATTTCTATGATACTAATATAATTGACAAAATTATTTTGCTTGATAATAAACGTAAAGAAATTCAAAAAAAGTTAGATGATAATTTAGCCGAATCAAAATCTATTGCAAAAGAAATAGGGATTTTGTTTAAAACCGGCAAAACCGCTGAAGCCAATCAACTAAAACAAAAGACCGGTAATTTAAAAAAACTGTCAAAAGAATTAAGCGAACAGCTTGATAAAACTTCTAAAGATTTAAAATATTTTTTGCTTGAAGTTCCAAACATTCCGCATTTATCGGTTCCGGAAGGAAATTCAGAAGAAGACAATAAAGTGGTTTTTGAGAAAGGGGAGTTTCCCAAATTAAAGACCAATGCCCTTCCACATTGGGAACTGGCAAAAAAATACGACATAATTAATTTTGAGCTTGGCAGCAAAGTTACCGGAGCCGGTTTTCCGTTTTATAAAAATAAAGGAGCCCGCTTGCAGCGCGCCTTGATAAACTTTTTTTTAGATGAAGCATTAAAAGAAGGATATCTTGAATATCAACCTCCTTTATTAATTAATGAAGCATCGGCTTATGGAACAGGTCAACTGCCGGATAAGGACTATCAGATGTATCACATTGGAATTGATAATTTTTACCTTATCCCGACTGCTGAAGTACCTATTACAAATATTTACAGAGATACAATTCTTAAAGAGGGGGATTTCCCAATCAAAAATGTAGCTTATTCAAGTTGCTTCAGACGTGAGGCTGGTTCTTACGGAAAAGACGTAAGAGGTTTGAACCGGCTTCACCAGTTTGATAAAGTTGAAATTGTTCAGATACAGCACCCTGAAAAATCTTATCAAACGCTTGAAAGTATGAAAGAATATGTTTCTTCATTAATACGTAAGCTTGAATTACCTTTCAGAATCTCAATACTTTGCGGAGGGGACCTGAGTTTTACTTCTGCTTTAACTTACGATTTTGAAGTTTATTCAGCTGCTCAGAAAAAATGGCTTGAAGTAAGCTCGGTTTCAAACTTTGAAAGTTTTCAGGCAAACCGTATGAAACTCAGATTTAAAGATAAGAACGGCAAAACAAAACTTGCTCATACACTTAACGGAAGTGCATTGGCTTTACCGAGAATTGTTGCAGCTCTTCTTGAAAATAATCAAACCGATAAAGGTATTAAAATCCCAAAAGTGTTGGTTGATTATACAGGATTTGAGATTATAAATTAGAAAAATTGAAGTAAGGGTTGAAATTTTATTAAACCACGAAGTCGCACAATACCGATAGCTATCGGTATCACTAAGTATCACAAAGAAAAAAGTAATCAAAAAAGAAAAAGTCAACATATATACTACGTAATTTATAAATAAAGGTTAAAAACGGTCAACCTTATTCAAGCATTGTCAATGGTCAAACGTCTAACCTGAATAATTCATCACGCAAAGACGCAGAGTCGCAAAGATTTGAATTGAAACAATTTAATACCTACAATACTTTTTATATAATGAAATTGAATATTTTAAACACTTATTGCTAATTTACTTATTCTTTGCGGCTTAGCGACTTTGCGAGAAATTTTATGAATAATGCAAGCTAACATCAAAATGACATATAAAAATCTAAATTCTAAAATCTACATTCTAAAATCTAAATTCTGTATTCTAATTTCATTATTTCTCTTATTATCTTTAACATTAAGTTTACCTGTAATAAGCCAGGTAAACCGGCCTCCTTTTGTAAGTCAACAAAAGCCCGCTAAAAGAAATGACAATTCTCAATTAGCTTATCAGTATTATCGCAATAAAGAATTTGAAAAAGCCGCTGAATTATTTGAAAAATTATATAACAAAGCACGAAGTCATAATTATTATACTTTTTATTTAAATTGCCTGATAGAACTCGGCGATTATAAAAAAGCTGAAAAACTCATAAAAAAACAAATAAAAAAAAATCCTAAAAACTCAAGATATAATATTGACCTCGGTCTTGTATATTCAACGGAAAATAAACATGAATTAGCAGATAAACAATTTACAAAAGTAATTAACAGCCTCCCCCCCGACAAAATGAAAATATCACAAACAGCTAATATTTTTCTTTACAGGAATAAATTTAATCTGGCAATAGCAACTTACAAAAAAGGAAGGGAACTGATAAAAAATTCATATCCATTTAATTTGGAGCTTGCACAGATATATTACCGTACGGGAAATTTTCAGGCAATGATAAATGAATATCTTGAGTTTCTTGAGTTTGATAAAAACTCCATTAAAACCATTCAAAATAAATTACAAAGCATTATTAGCAATGAACCGGAAAGCAATATTGATGAAACCTTAAGAAAGTCCTTATTAATACGAACACAAAAGTTTCCTGAAAAAAGATTTTATCCGGAAATGCTTTTATGGCTGTCAATTCAGCAAAAAGATTTTGATTTTGCTTTTATTCAGGCAAAATCAATTGACAGACGATTTAATGAAAACGGCAGAATAGTTTATGAAATAGCCGGATTAAGCACATCAAATAAAAATTATGACATCGCAATTGAAGCATATAATTATGTTATTAAAAAAGGCAGGAATAACCCATTGTATTTAAGCAGCAGGATTGGTTTGCTCCATACTGAATTTTTAATGACTACAGAAAAATTTGTTTATACAGAAAAAGAAATATTAAATCTTGAAAAAAAATATTTTGCTGCTATTAACGAATTTGGAGAAAAACCACGTACAATTCCGTTAATAAGAGAATTAGCTCATTTGCAGGCATTTTATATGAATAAACTTGAAGAAGCTTCAAATCTTCTTAACGAAACCATACTTATAAAAAATATTTCAAAGTATCAACTTGCAGAATGCAAATTAGAACTTGCTGATATTTTATTATTTTCAGGAGAAGTATGGGAAGCAACCTTGCTTTATTCCCAAGTTGAGAAATCATTTAAGAACGAGCCGATTGGTCATGAAGCAAAATATAAAAATGCAAAACTGTTCTATTATATCGGTGAGTTTGAATGGGCAAAAGCACAATTGGATATCCTTAAAGCTGCAACTTCAAAACTGATAGCCAACGATGCAATGGAACTATCATTATTGATAAGTGACAATACAAATATGGATAGCACAACTACCGAATTGCAATTGTTTTCCAAAGCCGACTTGTTTTTTTATCAAAACAAAGATGATTTGGCTATACAAGTGCTTGATTCAATTAGTTTTATTTTAGGTTATCACCCTATAAATGATGAGGTTTTATTAAAAAAAGCCGAGATACAAATAAAACGGGGAGCATTTACCGAAGCCGACAGCTTACTGCAACAAATATCCGAACAGTATTATTTTGATGTCCTATGTGATGATGCTATTTTTAAACGTGCTGAATTGCAAGAAAAATATTTAAATAATCAACAAAAAGCTATGGAACTTTACCATGATTTACTTACGAACTTTCCCGGAAGTTTATTTTCTGTTGAAGCACGAAAACGTTACAGGAAATTAAGAGCTAAAATTTAACTTTCATGAAACCAAAAAAATCATTAGGTCAGAATTTTTTAAAAGATGAGAATATTG
>CAZREZ010000201.1:0-5816 GCA_964599115.1 uncultured Bacteroidales bacterium | reverse complement strand
TGAAAAGTCAGACATTATTTTTACTCTTGAAGAAAATGCTGGAAAAGGGATTCATTACGTAAAAGAGTCGTTCAAAAAATATCAAAAAAATTAAGATAAGAACCCAAAAAGGGTGGTGGTCATAAGCTTATTGTATTTTTTGGGATTATTCTTGGCGATACAATTAATACAATTTTCTTTATTTTTGCTTTTTGATTCTAATTTTTTGGGAATCTTAGCAGGTGTTGCCATTCTTTTTTTCCTGTATAAAGATAAGCAACAGAATAACCAAAAACATGTCTTGAAATCATGCTCGGATATTTTTCCGTTCCTTCAATTTGGTTAAAACTTCTGTCGAGATTAGTAATAAAAGCCCCGTCAACAGTATCAAGGGAGTATTTTATCCAGTAGGCATAATATCCGTTAATGCCTGATTTCTCCAGAAATTTCCTTCAAAAACATTAGTATCGCCAGCAGTAATTTTTTCATCATCAGTGTTCTCCTTATTTTGTGAATTTGAACATCCTGATATAATAAAACAAGCCATTACGGCAAACAAAAAAAACAGTTTTGGTTTTCTAGTATAATTTTTCATTTTTATAGAACGCGGATTACACGGATTTTCGCAAATTTTATTATTAATTATTTATGAATTTTCATTTTTTTGTTTTCTCTGCACCTTTGCGACTCTGCGTTTAGAATATTTGTTTTATTGAACGTTGAGACGCAGAGATACAGAGATTTTTGTTTTTTAGTGTTTTATTTAAGAACAGAAATTTTCAATTTTTCCATAAACTCATCAATCAAAGAAGTGCCTGAAAAGAAAGTTACTCCGTCAGCGCCTTCTTCTCTTGAAATTATTACTTCCTGAACCACACCTTCGGGAGTGTTTTTATTATGTGATGAATGGCAGGCAATTCCAGGATAAATCAGGCATTTTCCATCTACAGATTTTACAGCTCTTTTTACTGATTTTCTGAAAACATTAAAGTCATTAGTGTATTGCATGGGGCAGATAATATCAACGAGTCCTTCTTTTGCCCAGAGTTCCCAGTCCTGACCAATTAAAACTTTTGCTGTTTCAGGGTTAGGGAAAACATCAACACCGAGGATTACATCTTTCCCTGATTTACCTGGAAACGTACATAATCCAAATGAATACCGTCAATATCATATTTTAATGCTTCAATAATTTGCCTTTTTAAATATTCACGTGCTTCAGGATTAGCCAAATTCAGGTTTGTGTAAATTTCGCCCTTTTGTCCTCTGATAAGCCATTCGGGATGTTCTATTATTTCGCCTTCTAATTTAACTCTCTGACCCGGACAAAAAATTGAATGTACTTTAATTTTACTTTTTTTTTCATTTTGATTTTTATTTTAATTTATAATATTTATCCGTGGTTATCTGTGTAATCTGCGGCATCTGTGTTCTATTTACTTCAGCTTCCTCAACGATTTTTCCATTTCCGTCTTTTGCTTTCCCGCCAATCACTCCAAAATTTGAGACATTGGTAAACTTATATAGTTCTACATCATTAGGAAGTAATCCTGCCTGAAGACTTAAATATGAATTAAGGATTTTTCTTCAAGTTTAAAATTTAATTCAATTTCACGAACTTCTTTGGCTATTGAGATACATTTTTCGCTTAGTTTTTTGTTGTATGGAAATATCTGCCTGCATGTTATTGCGAGAGAAGAAGCAATCAAACCTAATCCGGGAGCTTTATAATATGGATATTCATCTTCGAGTATTTCCGCTTCATTAGCAATTCTTGGTGGTTCATTTTCAGGAGCACCCAACCATTCGCATACATTTTCATGGTTAGCTGTGAATCCCGGATAAAAATGTTCATTCCAGAAGGCTTTACAAAAATATTATTAGTCATATTCATACTTGGTATGGTGATAATAGGATGCGCCAAAAAAAAATCATCCGACATTGATCCGTATATTCCATTTTATCAGGATTATAAAGTTGTTTATAAGAAATTTAAAAACCTGACCAAAGCTAAGGCAACATTCCGCGAAAAGAATAAAGATGGAATTCGGCTTGAATTGCAGTACCCGGCCAAAATTTTATGTAACGGGAAACCAAGCTCATTTTCAAATGTAGGCAATTATTTTTATAATTGGGAATTTTCGGGAAATGCCAATGCTTATTTTAAACTTACTGACAACAAATTTCGTGTTTTTAATAACAATATTTTGTTTTCTGAAATAAATGATATTGGTTTCCCCGAAAGTTTCAATACTGTTAGCCTCAACGGTACATCCGTGCTACATTGGACAGGCACACCGCTGCAAGAGGGTGAGTTTGTTATGGCTATGATTTTACAGGGTGATAAATTCAGTGGAAGTTATTTTAATGATACTACAGGCAGTACATCTCTTGCATTTACGAATGACATTATGTTTGATCTGGTTCCCGGGAATGCAGAAATTCTTCTAAGTCGTGAAACACATCTTGGAGACGTAAGTCAACCGGATGGCAATGCAGGGGGACGAAGAATTTTTCTTGTTGAAACCAAAAAAGCTATTGTATTGAATTGATGTATACTTCTGTCTTAAAAATTTCTATTAAAAATCTAATGTTTAATATCAATACTTACTCCCCCATAAAACATTGTTCCATAAACAGGAGCATACATAAATGCAGCATCATCCAAATATTTTTCATCCTGTAAACAATTAAAAATATTATTTGCTCCTGCATATATCTTAAAAATTTTAAACCTTTTTGAAATCCTTGCATTAAAAAGCATAAATGGGTCGGTTCTTTTAATTTTGGATTGGTCGCCAATAGCAGGTTTAATATCTTCATTAAAATAATCAATGTACATTTTCCCCTGGTAATTGCCTTTAATTGTAAAATTCCAGGTTTTCGGATTATATTCTAATTTTATGTTGGCTGTAGTTTCGGGAAATCGGGAAATATATTTACTGTCACTTGCATATTTGGCTTTTTCCCATTCTTCCCTCTCACTATCATACTCACCCTGATTACATGTAAGATCAACTCCAAAATCCAAATTCTTCAACAAATTAGCCTTAATCGAAAATTCAATGCCTTGTACAAAAGCATTTCCCATATTTTTCCATTGATAATCATAACCGATTGCAGCAACTGAAGGATCGGCTTCAGTATAATCAATTTTATCTTTCAGATTTGTTCTGAAAATATTTACATTAAGCAAAATTTTGCGTCCGTAATAATCAGCAGACAGATTATAGCTTACAGATGTTTCGGGTTTTAAGTCGGATGATTTCCAGATACGTGGCGAACCGCTGCATAAGTGAAGATCTTCAGAAAATCCGTAAGGCGCACGAAACCCAGTTCCTGCGCTAGCTCTTATTGTTACCCTGTTGGAAATATCATATTTTAATGCTATGCGTGGATTTACACTATTTTGGTCAAATTCGGTTTTAGGGAAAAAAGTAGTATCAAAAATTTGCTTGTCAGCTAAATATTCTTCCTCAGAATGATGCATGTCAAATCTTACACCCGGAACAACCGTAAATTTTTCTGTTACGCTCCATTCATCCTGAACAAAAACACCGAATTCTTTTGCTGATTTATGACTTGTTGATTTGTATGATTCTCCCACCCATTCACTCAGAGTATCAACAACAACATACATCCCCGACTCTTCCAATTTATCAAAAAGGCCCTGAACACCAAAAAGTAAGTGATGATTTTTTAGATTTAATCCGTAAGTTAGAGTTGCAGTTATGGAATTTTCATCAGCAAGATACGGGCGCATATTTCTTAAATCAGGCATGCTGTCGTTATGAGTGTCCATATAATCACACAAATACGAATCGTTTGTGGCATTTCTGTTATGATTGATATAAGCCACTGAAAAAATTACTTCTGAATTGTCTTTTATTTTCTTATTGTAAGAAAGTTGTGAAACATACCTGTTGGTTGTAATATTTTCTGTTCCATCGGTAAAAGGATTTTTATAATAATCATCGTCAATTATTCCACCTTGCCGTGTTTCAAATAAATAATTACCTCTTAAAACAAGCTTATCATTTTTTAAAAAAACATCTTTAACAAATAATCCAAAGCCGGCATTATTAAGATTTGTTTCAACTCTATCGGAAATTCCGTCTTTGTGCTTTACTTCTTCTCTTGTTGTTCCTTCGCCGGTTTCATCAATTACATTTCCTGTAAGTTTTTGCGCATAAATATTCAATCCGATATTTCCTTTTTCATTTCTTATTGATGAAAATATATCATATTTATTAGTATTGTAATTACCAAATTGTAATCCCACTTTTGTAACAGGCTGATAGGAAGGTTCTTTTGTGATGATATTAATTGCTCCGCCAATAGCACCGCTTCCATAAAGAGCAGATCCGGCACCTTTTACAACTTCAACTCTTTCAATGTTGTTTGTGCCGATTTGCTGCAAACCATAAATACTTGCCAAGCCCGAATACATCGGTTGCCCGTCAATTAATATTTGAGTATGCTCAGACCCTAATCCCTGTATTCTGATCATCGAAAAATTACAATACTGGCATTGCTGCTCAACCCTGATACCCGGTATTCCTTCCAATACCTGAAATAAATCATTTGCATTTTTTGTTTCAATTTCTTTAGCAGTTATAACTTCCGTTCTTACCGGGACATCTTTTATGTAATGTTTTGTTCTTGTTCCTGTTACAACAATTTGTTCAAGCTTTAAAGGGTCTGCTTCCAACTCAAAAAACAATTCCGTAACCTTACCTGCTTTCATTTCAACTTCTTTTTCCTGTGTTTTATAACCCATTGCCTGAGCAATAATTAAAACTTTTCCTACAGGTAAATTTGCTAACTTAAAATGACCTGTGACATCTGTCATTGTGCCTTTGTTTGTTCCTTTTACAACAATATTTACATAAGGAATATGCTCACCTTTACATTTCACATCACCGAATAACATGGCATCTGTTTTTTCCTGCGACATCACATCTAAGCTGAAAAACAGTAAAACGCTAATTATTGAAATTGATATAATATTATTTTTCATTTGTGTTTATATTTTGGGGGATTGAAGATTTTATTTGATTTTTGATAATAGTTTATTTATTACAATACAATTATTGTTTTATCATGAAATAAATATGATCTATCTGTTAAAGAATAGAATAAGCCACAATAATAGTCTGTCTGTAAAGTAAGCAAATTCAAAATAAACCGAACATTGAACAAGGATTAATTCCGATACGCTATAGCTACGAAGCAAGCTAATTTTAGATTTAAGATTTTCAATAACTTCGTAAATCAGAAATCGTTAATCGTTATTCTGAAATCAAAAAAACACTTACTTTATGGACGAATACTTATTAAAATCCAGGAGGTCCTCTGTAAACGTTAGGATATTGATATTTATATGAAGAAAATAATTTATTTGGCTGACAACCAATTATCTTTAATGGTATTATTAATGGGCTAACTAAGACAAGAAAAGCACATAATAAAACAAAAGGATTTGAAATTTGTGCAAGAATAAAATACTCGGATTTTGAATGTTTGTGATTTTCAAAAGGAGACCCATTATTATTTTGATGATGATAAGGATGAGCATGATAAACAATTTCGCCATTTGGTAATTTATGATAATGCCCGTTAATTGCCTGATTGAAATATAAGCAAAAAATGGCAGGCAACAAAAGTGTTAAAAAAATAAACTTATATTTCCGGACAAAATTCATATATTGAAATAATATGTGCTAAAATTTATCTGCAAAAGTAAACACTGTTTTTTAAAAATACAATATTTTATTTAGACTCAGACTTCTTAAAATTTAAATTCAACAAAGAACAGAAAATTTCATAAATACCTG
>CAZREZ010000200.1:0-5822 GCA_964599115.1 uncultured Bacteroidales bacterium | reverse complement strand
GATGGATTTTTCCTTTTTTCTGAAAATCGACATAAACATTGCCTCCAATTAAAAGTAGAATTAAGGGTAAAGCAGTATTTCCTAAAATTTTTGTTATTGAAAATATTACATTTGGAATGTTTTGGTAAACGCCTGATAGTCGTAGTACAACAGCTAGAGCTGTAGCTATTAGGATTGGGTTAAAAATTTTTCTCCAGTTAAACTTGTTCCTAACTGAATCCTTAGTCTTTAAAAACAGGTAATAAGTATTAAACATAAAAGCAGGAAATAACAGGGTAAATAAAAAAAGATCTACTAATATAGATGAGTTATCACCAAAAAGATTTTGAATAATTACTATTGGAACAAAAATAGAATTTGGATATAATAAACTTATACCAAACTCAGATCTGAACTTCTTTTTTATCAGTTTCATCCCAATTAATGATAGCAAAATTGTTATAATAGTAAAACCTATCCACCAAAGCGGTAAAGTCCACCATTCAGGAAAATTTATCGGATCAAATCGAAAAATAATATTTGTAAAAATCAAACATGGCAAGGCTATATCAAGAATTAATGGTGAAATAACATCAAGAATTTTTATCGGAACAATTTTTCTTGATATAATTGTAAAGCCAATAACTCCTATTCCAAGTAATATTACAATTGATTCAAATACTTTCAAGAAAACTATCATATTAATTTTTTACTTTTTCAAACTTTATTTTGATTCTCTTTTTTCCTAACTTAATTGTTGATACGTAATAACAATATTACTCAAACACCCGACTTTCGATATAGATTGTTCCTTTGTCCTCTTAATTCAAAAAACAAAACTCTTAAGTTTAAATTACGACACTAATTACATTGTAATTTCTTAAACAATACAACCATAATATTTCATAAATTGAATTCTTTCAAAGGCAGCAGGATTTTTTGCTTTTTTATAGCTCATTTTGCCCCTGAACTCATCAAGACAATTAAATCCTTTATTTTTCATCCAACCCTTTAATTCATTCAAGATTGTTGTTATATACTCAGGGCTTTTTTTATAAATTGCTGATACAATTTGAATAGCGGTAGCTCCTGCAAGAATCTGTTTAACCACTCCTTCTCCGGAGTGTATTCCAGTAGAAGCTATCAGGTCGCATTCTACTTTTTCTGACAGTAAAGCTACCCACCGCAAAGATGTGGTGATTTCTTGCGGCTGACTAAATAAATTCGAAGAAATAATTTTAAAATTATTAATATCTATATCAGGATTGTAATAGCGATTAAATATAACAAAACTGTCAACATTTTTCGTCCAGCTTAATTTTTGAATCAATCTGGCAAGCCCAGAAGAATAAAAGCTCATTTTCAAAGATACAGGTATAGAAACCTTTGCTTTAACTTTCTCAATAATATCAAAATAAATTTTTTCATTTTCCTCACTGCTGCGAGTTTCGTCAGATGGTAATAAGGACACATTCAATTCCAGAGCATCGGCTCCTGCATCTTCTATTCTATTAGCAAATAGTATCCATTCACCTGCAGAAATGCAATTAATACTTGCTATGATTGGGATATTTACATTCCTTTTTGTATTCTTTATCAAATCACTATATTCTTTAATACCAAATTCTTTAGAATAATTGTTTATATAATCCAGTGCTTCAGGATACCAAAAATATTGTTTGTCTTGTTCAATCAATTTATCTCTATCAACAAGAAGTTGTTCTTCAAATAATGATTTTAACACAACAGCTCCTGCTCCGTTATTTTCCAGCTTTTTGATTTTTTCAACAGAATTTGTTAATCCTGAACTTCCGATTATAATGGGATTTTTAATTTTTAATCCCATGTAATTTGTTGTTAAATCCATAATGTTCGATATTTTTTAATTGCTGGTTTCTTGTTTGTCATTCAATAGTCATTCAGTGGTCATTAGGTTGTGATTGTGGTTTTGATGTAGAAACAAGTCATGACTTGTCTTTATTATTGTCATTCTGTTGTCAGTCAGTTGTCATTCAATTGTCATTCAATTGTATTTCCATCAACCATCTAACCATTTAATCATCAACCATTTCAAATCAATAATTATCTTCCTTTATTTCAAAGTATGCTTGTGGATGAAGACAAGCAGGGCATATTTCAGGAGCTTTTTTAGCTTCATGAATGTATCCGCAGTTTCGGCATTTCCAGACCACTATTCCGTCTTTTTCAAATACTTTACCCTGTTCAAGATTTTTCAACAATTTCTTATATCGTTCTTCATGTGCTTTTTCGACTTTTGCAATCTGTCTGAAAGCATATGCAATATCCTTGAAACCTTCTTGTTCTGCAATATTTTCGAATTCGGGGTATAATTCTGTCCATTCTTCATTTTCTCCTTCTGCGGCAGCTTTTAGATTTTCCATTGTCGTACCTATTATTCCGGCAGGATAAGTGGCTGTGATTTCCAAATTGCCACCTTCCAAAAATCTGAAGAATCGTTTAGCATGTTCTTTCTCATTTAAGGCTGTTTCTGCGAAAATACCGGATATCTGTTCCAAGCCATCTTTTTTTGCCTGTTTAGCAAAATAATCATATCGCATTCTTGCCTGCGATTCACCTGCAAATGATTTCAGCAGGTTTTGTTCTGTTTTTGTTCCTTTTAAAGATTTCATATTTATTATGTTTAATTGTTATTTCCACCTTTTTTAATTCAACTTGATTTTTAACGCAAAGGCGCAGAGATTCAAATACATCTCAGATTTTAGCTCATTTCAAATTTCAGGTATTTATTTCTCTGAATCCTGAATCGGTACAAACACTCTCTGCTTCAACTCCCTGTCCAACATGAACAAACCTGCTCCTTTGCCTTCAATAAGTTTCAATTGGTCAAGGATATCCGAAGCGCTTGCTTCTTCTTCTACTTGCTCATTAACGAACCATTGCAATATATTGGAAGTAGCATGGTCTTTTTCTTCAATGGCAATATTAACCAGGTTGTTAATAAGAGAAGTTACGTGTTGCTCATGTTTAAGTGTGGTTTCAAAAACATCAATCACATCTTTCCATTCCGAATCAACAGCAACAATTGGCTGCAGGACAATTCTTCCACCACGTTCATTAACATAGTCAAACAATTTTAAAGCATGAGAATTTTCTTCCTGGTATTGTATTTTCATCCAGTTTGCAAAACCTGCTAAATTTTTATTTTCAAAAAAAGCAGACATTGACAAATACAAATAAGCCGACCAGAATTCTGCATTGATCTGCTTATTTAATTCATTTTCTAATCGTTGGTTTAACATTTTATTCAAATTTTAAAGGTTAATTATTATTTTTCCAGTTACCATGCAGGTTACAATAAGCTCTTGCTGTAACTTTTTTTGCATCAGTACTGAAAATTGCTTCGGGTTTTTTACCAGGTTTTAAGAATTTTGTATAAACTTCATTTTCAGTAATCAGTTCAATCCACTCAATATAATGCTTATCAACCATAGGATGCTCAACTTCACCGACAATGATTTTATAACCGTTTTCTGATTTTTCAATGACAGGTACATGCTTTTCGGTAGCGGCA
Source organism: uncultured Bacteroidales bacterium (assembly GCA_964599115.1). GTDB lineage: Bacteria > Bacteroidota > Bacteroidia > Bacteroidales > JADFUO01 > JADFUO01. The sequence continues at coordinate 2,290 of CAZREZ010000200.1, read as the reverse complement.
TCAGTTGTATTTTCTTTAAGCAAGTTCATTTTTTGTCCGCAGCAAACCAACGCCTGAGCGCCAGTGTGTTTTACTTCCACAATATTACCACAGATTTCGCATTTGTAAATTTCTGTTCTTTTGGTCATGATAATTTTCTCCTTTTTTTAATTTTAACAATACTTAATAATTTTATAACTTATATTTTACTTAAATATTCGGCAACACCTTCCTGAGTAGCTTTCATAGCTTCATCACCTTCCTTCCAGTTGGCAGGGCAAACCTCACCGTATTCTTCAAAATGTTGTAAAGCGTCAACAATTCTTAATGCTTCATCAACACTTCTGCCTAATTGTAAATCATTAATTACTGCATGTCTTACAACACCTTTTTTGTCAATCAGGAAAAGCCCACGATATGCAACAGGTGCTCCGCTAAATACTGTATTTCCATCATCATCAAAGTCATATTCTCCTGCTAAAACACCAAAGTTTTCTGAAATAGTTTTAGTCAAATCGGCAACAATCGGATATTTAACTCCTTTTATTCCGCCATTGTTAAGTTCAGTTTGAAGCCATGCCCAGTGCGAAAATTCCGAATCAACAGAGCAAGCCACAACTGCCACATTCCGCTTTTCAAATTCCTCAAGCTTTTGCTGAAATGCCAATAACTCGGTGGGACATACAAATGTAAAATCAAGAGGGTAAAAGAAAAATATCACATCTTTTTTATCGATAAATTGTTCCAACGAAAATCCTTCAATAATTTCATTTCCGTTTATTACTGTATTTGCCTTAAATAAAGGCGCTTTTTTCCCAATTAAAGTTTCCATATTATTAATTTTTAGTGTTTAACAAATATTTGCATTCTTTACAAATTCCTTTTATATATAAGTGTGTCTGAAGAAAATCAAAATCTTCAATATCACTAATTTCAAGACTCTTATTATCAAATCGAAAATCATATACTTTGTTGCAATTTAAACATTTAAAATGCCCATGAGTAGATATATCAGCATCATATCGTGTTTCATTATTCTCAATATTAATTACTTGAGTAATACCTTTCTCAACAAATTGTTTTAGTGTATTGTAAACAGTTGTTTTTGACAAAGTAGGTATATCATGAAGTAATTCTTTGTGGATCATATCTACTGTGGGATGATTTTTTTTATCCACTAAATAAGATAATATTCTGATTCTCTGAAAAGAAGGTTTTATACCTGAGTCTATTAAATGTTTTTCTATACTTTTCATAAATGTTATGATATCATTTTTGTAATCGTTACAAAATTACAATAATTTTTTTATTTGTCAAGTATTTTAATGATTATTTTTCAACAAAATTCACCAAGCATCATTGTTGCGCTCTTTATCAATCTGTTATAAAAATATAATTTACATGGTTTTTAAAGGAAATAAAATTATTTTTTATCATTTCCGGAATTAAATTTCAATTCAAGAGCATCAAAATATGCTTCACTGCCATCAACAGCTTTTAAGCCATTTCCGGAAGTAAGGATCATAAGAATATATTCCGGTTTATCGGAATTAAAATAATTAAAAGGAGCTGAAAACCTTGTCCATGTGCTTACTTCTGATGAGGGCAATAAAAACTGTGCCGTACCAATCCAATTTTTTTTAGAGTTATCTACACTTATTGAAGCTGTACCTGTATGAATAACAACTTGGACTTTTCCATTGTCTCCTTCTTTAGGAAAGCATTTATACCATCCAACAATGCTATCCGGTCTGGCAGTAAACGGAGTATTCCACCGGCTATCGGCTGTATCAGTATAAATATATCCTTTTTCGCGATTCATTACAGCATGTATTCTGCCATTAGTTGTTAGACCAGGATCAACATTATCGGCAGCCGATTTATTAAACAATTTTACTGAATACTTTCCTATATAAGCATCTGTGCTTCTATCCAATACAACAGGAGCAAAATCCCTTATCATAATACCAGCATCTGATGTTTGTATAGAATTCCAGTCAACAGGTTCATGCATGGATGCCCCGGCATCTTCCCATAACTCAAATCCAGGATTTTCAATTTTATTTTGTCCTAATGAACAATAGATAAATCCCGTGATGATCATAAATAATAAAAGTGATTTTTTCATATCCTATTTTTTAGTTTGTTATTAAATATTTAACTAAGTGTTTTTCCATATGGATAAATTCCAAATATCAAAGATCAAAACTTGTCCTTATAGATGATCGAAACTGTTTTAGTTATTGTTCCGAGTACTCAGCGATTTTCTATTGATAATTGATTATTGTTTATTGATTGTTATAAAATTGTT
>CAZREZ010000199.1:0-5824 GCA_964599115.1 uncultured Bacteroidales bacterium | reverse complement strand
CATGTAAACACCTGTTTTGCATGATAAAAATTCGGAGTTTTTAATTTCAATTGTTTTTTCAATTCCTTCTGATATTGCATATATTCCTTTGTTCAGCCGTTTAAAAACGTTTGGTTTTGTATTAGTACAAGGTATGTAATTATCAATGCAATATTCATCAACATAAAAGCCGGAGTTATAGCTCAGTATTCCATTCCACCAATCATTTGGAGTTAGATTAGTATCACTGACTGTTATTGAGTTATAAAACATATTTCCTTGTATTTTAATTCCACGAACACCATTAAGTAAAACAAATGAGACCGGATTTATTTCAGATATATCCGAATGATAAAAATTATAGTAAGATAATTCATTTACATCAAAGGTACAATTTTTTATTGAACTTAAATTATTTAGCTTTATTTTGGGATTATAAGGGTTAAAATTTTCATAGGGATAAAATTCTATTGCATTCCTGTTATTAATAAAGTATGCATCCTTGGCAAAAATAATTCCACCTGTATAATTAAGCGGATCATCTCTTTTGTAAGCAGAAATTCCGATAATTGCATTTTCAATTATAGCACTATCCTTTAATTCAACATAACCCTGAATGTTTGGTGTTAACTGGCTATAATTTTTATCACCACATACTTCAATGCCATGCCAGCAGCCGCTGCATGTTGTTAAATGACCGCCGTCAACAATCAACCTTCCATCACCTTCAACAAGAATTTTTGAATTTTCATTAAAAATTACCTGTGATTTTATAGTAAGCTCACCACCGGGAAATATACGGATGATATTTGCTGTTTTATCTTCATCCCAAATTATGGTTTGGCCATCTGTTATATAATAATCCAATGGCTGCGTGTAATTTTCCAAAGCCATTAGTACTGCATTATATGCATTTATACGCCCGGTACCTGTCTGGCTTTTTCCAAATTCGTCTAAATATAAATTTGCATCAAGTATGGTATCAGTGGTTGATTTTATAAAATTCTGTATTTCGGAAGGAGTAAAGCAAGGATTAATTGATTTAATAAGGGCAGCCAGCCCGGCAACAATAGGTGTTGCAAAAGATGTTCCGCCCCAGCCGCCATAGTAAGGCCATGGGTTATTAACAATATTTATTTCTAAAGTATCACCTGTTATGGTATCAATAACATATTCATACTTTAAAGTAGGCGAAGCTCCCATTATATGATGACCGGGAGCACAAACATCTACTCCTGTAAAGTATGAATGTGTAGCATTTGTACTATCTACATAATATGTAAAATAATCAAGCGAATCGGTTCCCGAAACAGTTATTATTCGTTCATCATAATTTTCCGAGAATGGATATAATGTGCTAAAATGTTCAAAATCAGGCGGAATACTATCACAAACCTTTGTTCTTTTTGAGTTGTTATAACAACCTGCGCAAAAGCCATTTCCGGCAGCAGCAACTATAACGGTTCCGTTATCAAGTATTTCTTTAATCATTATTGAATCATTGCCAGTAGTATCCCGATAACAGCCATTAAACCAACTTATGCTTAATACATCAGCTTTTAAAACATTAGAGGCATGTAAAGATTTTTCATAGTAATTGTATTCACTCATTCTGTATGCGTAAATCTCAGTATTAAAACCCATTGAACATAATTGCCTGTTATTACTTCCCTGATCGAATTCCTGTGTTTCGGCAGCAGCAAAACTGGAGACAACTGTACCATGAAAAAGATTTAAAACTGGTCCATATTTAAAGTAATTCCATGGATCATAATGAGGATATATTTTAGTTTCAAGGTCAGGATGTTCAACATCGGGAGGTTGATCTATTATAGCAATTTTAATATATTTTGATCCTTTTGTATAATCCCATGCCAAATCAGCTTGTGTTTTTTTTAAGTGCCACATCCAATTTTTTTTAATGGAAGTATCATTACTTATTTGCAATTGCCAAAAATAATCAAATGGATCAAAAAGCATAATAGGTTCGGGTATTTCCCTTATTTTTGATAACAAGTCCGTTGCATTTTGCTCTAATTCCTGCTTTAATAAATGCTGGTCGCCGGTACATAAAATTGTATGTATCTTTAATAATTCAGGATGTTTTGCAAATGGCAGGGCTTGAATATAGGTATAAACACCATATTGTTCAAAAATTGAATTTAAAATGGAGCTTCTGCTTGAACTGTCATTGGCAGGTAAAGCATCATCAGATATAACTGATACCCATAATTTACCCTGTACCATTTCTTGTGAATAAATCTCATAATTTAATGATAATAAAATTATCACTGTTAAGATTTTTAATTTTGTTTTCATGATTTTAAATTTTTATTTAAAAATTTTTTTATTAATACTCTCTTAATATTAATTCCAAAATCAACAAAAAAGTAACCCTGTTTTTCAAAATAAATTTATTAACATATTGTTAACACTTTTAGCATTTATTTTTTTATAAACAAAATATATAATGATTTTTCCTGGTTCCATTTTATGTCATATAATAAAATATTTTTCATACACAATCAATATAATCAGGTAAAAATCATATTTTTGCATTTTAAAAAATAAATTTGTGAAAGACATTTTAAAAGATTTAAATCAGGCACAACTCAAAGCAGTAGAACATACTAAGGGTCCTTCTATGGTTATAGCCGGCGCCGGTTCGGGCAAAACGCGGGTTTTGACATACAGAGTTGCACAGCTGTTAAATCTTGGTGTTGACCCGTTTAATATTCTTGCACTGACTTTTACTAATAAAGCTTCCCGCGAAATGAAAGAAAGAATAATAAAATTAGTTGGCAGCACTGATGCAAGAAATGTCTGGATGGGAACGTTCCACTCAATTTTTGCCCGAATACTACGAATTGAAGGCTTTCGGCTGGGATATCCCTCCAATTATTCAATATATGATACTGATGATTCAAAACGATTAATAAGGGCAATAATAAAAGAGCAAAATTTAGATAACAAAATTTATGCTCCGAATTATGTTTTGAACAGGATATCTGCAGCAAAGATCAACCTGATTTCTGCCAATGAATACAAAAATGATTTTGAAGTAATGAACGCGGACAAAATGGCAGGTAAACCCAAAATTGGTGAACTTTACTCAATCTATTCAAAAAGATGCAAAAAAGCTAATGCAATGGATTTTGACGACCTGCTTTTTAATACAAGTATACTTTTCAGAGATTTCGCCGATGTTTTATATAAGTACCAGCAAAAATTCAAATATATTCTGGTTGATGAGTATCAGGATACAAATTATGTTCAATATCTGATTGTAAAAAATTTAGCTGCAAACAACGAAAATATTTGTGTTGTGGGTGATGATGCTCAAAGCATCTATGGATTCAGGGGTGCAAATATTCAGAATATCCTTAATTTTAAAAACGATTATCCTGATTTAAAAACTTTTAAACTGGAACAGAATTACCGGTCAACCAAAACTATTGTAAATGCAGCTAACAGCATAATCATAAATAACAAAGATCAGATTTTTAAAGAGATATGGACAAATAATTCCGAAGGAAACAAAATTCAATTGATAAAAGCAATAACCGACGGAGAAGAAGGCACTTTAGTTGCAAACTCAATCTTTGAGCAGAAAATGAATTTCCAGCTTCAGAATAATGCTTTTGCAGTTCTTTACCGGACAAATGCTCAATCAAGGTCACTTGAGGAAGCATTAAGAAAATTAAATATTCCCTACAGGATTTTTGGTGGTTTATCGTTTTACAAACGTAAGGAAATTAAAGATTTACTTGCATATTACCGTTTAGTTATTAATAACAAAGATGAAGAAGCATTAATAAGAATAATCAATTATCCGGCACGCGGGATCGGTAAAACCACATTAGAAAGAATTATTGTAACGGCTGATAAGGAAAACAAAAGTTTATGGGAAATAATTGAAAATTCTTCAAAATACAATCTGAATATCAATACAGGTACCTTATCAAAAATATCAACATTTGTAATCAGAATAAAAAGTTTTTCTGCTCAGCTTAAAAAGAAAAATGCTTTTGACCTCGCTAAATTAATTGCTTCTTCTTCAGGAATACTAAAGGACCTGTATGAAGATAAAACACCTGAAGGTCTTAGCCGGTACGAAAACATTGAAGAACTGCTTAATGCTATTAAAGAATTTTCGGAAAAAGAAACAAATGAAGAAGAACTAACTGAAAATAATTCCATAACCACACTTGATGAATTTATGCAGGATGTTGCTCTGCTTACTGATGCCGACACAAAAGATAAGGAAGTTACTGATTATGTTTCATTAATGACTGTGCATGCAGCAAAAGGACTTGAATTCCCTTATGTTTACATAGTTGGACTGGAAGAAAACCTGTTTCCCTCAATACAATCATTAAGCTCAAGGGCAGACATGGAAGAAGAACGAAGACTGTTTTATGTTGCTTTAACACGTGCAGAACAAAAAGTTTCGATTTCTTATGCTGAGAATCGTTATCGCTGGGGAAATTTAACCATTTGCGAACCAAGCAGATTTATTGAAGAAATTGAAAATAAATATCTGGAATTACCTAAAAAAACATCAATCCACGCAAACAACTTTAAAAACGATTATTTTAATAAGAATAAAAAACCATCTTCTTTAAATATTAAAGGTAAAAAACTTAAAAAAATTACTACTTTTGAAAATTCTCACTTTAATAATGATTTTTCATATCAGGTTACTGACAAGCTGCAAACCGGCATGAAAGTTGAGCATCAACGTTTTGGGAAAGGTAAAATCATCAGCATTGAAGGTACAGGATCAAACAAAAAAGCCACTGTGTTTTTTAATGGCATCGGACAAAAACAATTATTATTAAAATTTGCAAAACTTAAAATATTATAAAATAATACTTATCTTTGCAAATCTTAATTCCTGATATTAAAAAATACTTCCTTTTATATTAAATAAAAGTATTACAATTGACAATAAGAATATCATCTAAATAAAAAATATCTTATTTTATTAAGAAAAAAATAAAAAAATGGAATACAACACCACCCGCAACAAACTGGTAATCTCAGAATACGGAAGAAACATCCAGAAAATGATTGAATATGCAATTACTATCGAAGATAGGGAAAAACGCAATAAATCAGCAAATTTTATTATAACTATCATGGCACAAATGAATCCCCGAATAAGGGAATCAGGAGATTACAAACACAAATTATGGGATCATATGTTTATTATTTCCGACTTTAAATTAGATGTTGATTCACCATATCCCAAACTTACAAAAAATATTTTATATTCCAAACCAGAAAATATCTCTTACCAGGATAATAATATTAGATTTCGCCATTACGGTAAAAATATTGAAAAGATCATAAATAAAGCTATCGAATACGAAGATGGTCCCGAAAAAGAAGCATTAATAAAAACCATTGCAAATCATTTGAAAAAATCATATCTGAACTGGAACCGCGATTCTGTTAATGATGAATTAATACTTGACCACTTAGCTTCTCTATCAAAAGACAACCTAAAACTCAACAAAGAAGTAAGACTTAACAATACAAGTGATATTCTTGAACGAAACAGAAGAAAAAAATTCGTCAGCAGAAAAAGAGATAGTTCGTCAAACGGAAACTTCACAAGGGGCAGGAAAAAATAATTTTAGGTAATAACTTAGCGTAGCTATAAACAAATTAGCTTAAGTGAAAGCAGTCGGCAGTCGGCAGTCCACAGTCCACAGTCGGCAGTCCACAGTCCACAGTCGGCAGTCGGCAGTCGGCAGTCCACAGTTGGCAGTCAGCAGTTGATATGTGTTGATGCCTGAATAGCGTTGACCGTTTTCACTCACTTATTTTCATCTTTTGA
>CAZREZ010000198.1:0-5831 GCA_964599115.1 uncultured Bacteroidales bacterium | reverse complement strand
AATTGATATCATTTACTATGATTTGAATGATGAAAATGGAAATGCAACAGGCACTAAAGTAAAAATTACTTTTCCAATAATAAAAAAATAATATAGTCATGATACTTAAAACTGTAATCATTGATGATGAATTACATGCTGTGAAATCAATTGAATTGATTGTAAAAGACTTTTGCTCAAATATAGAGATTGTTGGAACAGCCAACACAATTGATGAAGGCAGAAATATTATCTTGAAGAAGAAACCGGATTTGGTTTTTTTAGATATTGAAATGCCACGAGGCAGCGGATTTGACCTGCTGGAAAGATTTCCTGTCAGAAAGTTTGATGTGATTTTTATTACTGCTCATAATAAGTATAAAATAAAATCCGAAAACTATGATATTTTTGAATACTTGCTTAAACCAATAGATATTGATGAACTAATAAAAACTGTTAATAAAATAATTGATTTCAGAAAGAAAAACCCCGGTAAGCTATATAAAAAAACACCAAAATTTTAAAATCTTTTTCTATTCATCTTCTTTTTCCTGTTCTTCATAAGCTTTTAATAATTGAGTCTGGATATCGCCGGGCACCTGGGTATATTCAGCAAATTTCATACTATACATTGCCCTGCCACTGGTAATTGAGCTCAAAGCAGTAGAATATTTATTCATCTCTGCCAAAGGAACTTTTGCCTTAATCTTCTGATAATTTCCTTCAGCATCCATACCCATAATAATAGCTCTTCTTCCCTGCAAATCAGTCATAGCATCACCCATTTTTTCTTCCGGGACAATAACTTCAACATCATAGATGGGTTCAAGGATTTTAGGTCCGGCATTTTTAAATGCTTCTTTAAAAGCATTTCTTCCTGCAAGCCTAAATGAAATTTCATTGGAATCAACAGGGTGCATTTTGCCATCATAAACATTAACAACAATATCCCGTGCATAAGAACCTGTTAATGGCCCATCTTCCATTTTTTCCATCAAACCTTTCATAATTGCAGGCATAAATCTTGTGTCAATAGCGCCGCCAACAATACAATTATTCATTATAAGTTTGCCGCCCCATTCCAAATCAACTTCATTACGCCCCCTGATCGAGAATTCTGTTTGATCAGCCATTCCTTCAGTATATGGATGTATCAACATATATACTTCTCCAAACTGACCTGCACCACCCGATTGTTTTTTATGACGATACATTGATTTTGCATCTTTTGTGATTGTTTCCCTGTAAGGAATTTTAGGTAACATAAATTCAACAGGAATATTTTCCTGTTTTTCAAGTCGCCATTTTGCAATATTTAAATGAAGTTCACCCTGACCTTGAAAAATCATTTGCCTTAATTCTTTTGAATATTGAGCAATAATAGTCTGATCAATTTTATGCATTTCGTTTAATATAGCACCTAATTTTTCATCATCTGATGTATTAACTGCTTTTACAGCAACTCTGAATTTTGGTTCGGGAAATATAATAGGTTCAATAATATCGATAGGGTTTTTCAAGGAATTTAAAGTATCGTTTGTAGAGGTTTTTTTAAGTTTGATTGTTGCAGCAATATCTCCGGCAATAACCTTGCTAACCTTTTCACGATTTTTACCTGCAACAATAAACAGTTGGGAAATTCTTTCTTTTGTGTTCGAAACACTGTTAAGCATATCCATGCCTTCGGTAACTTCGCCTGCATATACTTTAAAAAAAGAAACCTCACCCAAATGTGTTTCTATTGCTGTTTTAAAAACAAATAATGAAGCCGGGTCTTCAGAATTACAGTTAAGTTCTTTTCCTTTGGTGGTTTTTACAGGTTTACCTTCATTTGGTGCCGGAACGTTGTTGTTAATGAATTGCATTAACCTGGCAACACCCATATCGTGTTTTGCATTTATACAAAATACAGGAAACATCCCCCTGTTTGTCAAACCGATTTTTAAACCTTTTTGAATTTCATCTTCATTAAGTGTGCCGTTTTCAAAATATGTTTCCATCAATTCTTCATCATTAGCAGCAAGCTCCTCAATCATAGTATTTTGTTTTTCTTCGGCTTTTGCTTTTTCCGGGTCAGGTATGTCGGTAACTTCCGGTTTTCCACCACCATCAGGAAATTTATACATTTTCATTTGTATAAGGTCTATCACTGAGTCAAATCCAAGACCTTGATTTACCGGATATTGACAAACAGTAACACTGTTTCCGAACTGTGATTTCAACTGACGGATTGTTTCATCAAAATTTGAGTTTTCATGCTCCAAATGATTGATTGCAAAAATCACCGGAGTATTATTATTAACGGTATATCTCCAACTTACTTCAGTACCTACTTCAACTCCATTTTGTGTATTAACAACCATAATTGCAGTATCAGATATTTTTAATGCAGATATTGTTTCACCAACAAAATCATCAAAACCGGGAGTGTCAATTATATTAATTTTTTTATCTTCAAAATATGTATAAAGTACTGTTGAAGAAACAGAATTCTGACGTTCCAGTTCAATTTCCCTGTAATCCGAAACAGTATTTTTATCATCAATTGTTCCTCTTCTTTTAATAATGCCACCTTCAAACAGCATAGCTTCAGCTAAAGTAGTTTTACCTGATTTTGCACCTCCGATCAATGCAATATCCTTTATTTCATTTGTCTGATATACCTTCATTTTCTATAATTTATTATGATGTTTTAATTTAATTTCTGAAAAATGGCTGCAAAAGTATAAAAAACTGATTAATAATAAAAAAGAAATTTTATTATTAGTAAAAAATGTTGATTTTTATTTTTAACTTTTGTGATAGCTGCTTGTAATAATACAAATTGTTTTTATAATATTTATAAAAAAACACAAAGGCTTTTAATGATTAAATTCCAATGGAAGAATATTTTGATTATTTACTTGTCCATATTTTTTTTATGGTCTTGTAGCAGTGATAATACAAGGGTTATAATTAAGACTAAATTTGGGACTATTATTGCAGAACTTTATTTGGACCAGGCTCCAATTACCTCTTCCAACTTTATAAAATATATAAAAGAGCGGCGTTTTGAGGGAGCCACTTTTTACCGGACAGTAACAATGGATAATCAGCTTGATGACAGTATAAAAATTGAGGTGATTCAAGGAGGAATCATTATTTATTCCTAAGCAAAAAATAAAGAATAATTTGCGTAAGTCACTAGGTATAAAACAAGATGATTTTGTTGTTATCGGATGTGGATTAGGATTATTTTGGAGAAAAGGAGCTGATTTATTTATTGAAGCTGCCAGATTGCTTAAATCAGCCGGTATTCATGATTTTCATTTTTACTGGATAGGTAAATTTGATCCATTTGAATCTCATGATAAGTTTGGCTACTGGGGTGATGTGGTTAAAAGGATTGATACTTATGATTTAAAAGATTATGTTACATTTTTAGGCTTAAAGGAAAAACCTGAAGATTATTATATGTCAGGTGATGTGTTTATCTTACCTTCAAGAGAGGATCCTTTCCCATTGGTATGCCTGGAAGCCGCAGCTTGTGGACTTCCTGTAATTTGTTTCGCTGATGCGGGCGGTATGCCTGATTTTGTAGAGGATGATGCAGGTTTTGTGGTGCCCTATGAAGATGTTAATGAAATGTCTGAAAAAATACAGTTCTTAATGCAAAACACTAAGGTATACAAGCGTATGGGTAAACGGGCTCATGAAAAAATCAATAAAAGGTATACAGTAGCTATTGCAGTACCTGAAATACTAAAGACTTGCCGAGTAATTGGCCAATTTAATCCTGCCGTATCTGTGATTGTTCCGAATTATAATTATGGAAGATATCTTGAAAAACGTTTGAATAGTGTTATCAATCAGACATTTAAAGATTTTGAATTAATCATTATTGATGATGCATCAACAGATAACAGTCTGGACATCATAAGTAAATATACTCATCGCCCGGAGGTTACTTTGATTACTAGTGAAAACAATAGTGGGTCTGTCTTTAAACAATGGTTCAAAGGAATAGGGTTAGCTAAAAGTGAAATTATTTGGATAGCTGAGGCGGATGATTATTCAGACTTATCTTTTTTAGAAACATTGCTTCCATTTATGAATGAGAAAGATGTGCACTTAAGTTTTTGTGCTTCCCATGCTATTGATGAAAAAGATAATATAACTAAAAATTTCTATTTCGAAGTTGGGTATTTTAATAATCTCCCAAATAAGAATAAATGGAATAAGGATTATATATCTACAGGCAATCAGGAACTTAATGATGGATTGATTATTAAAAATACCATCCCAAATGCCAGTGCAGTGCTTATGCGTAAGTCTGAAATCATAAAAATTAATACTGATGATTTGTTCAATTATAAATGTGGTGGTGATTGGTTTATTTATATTAATATTATTAGAAATGGCAAAATTGCTTATACTGCTCAAAATTTAAATTATCATCGCAGGCATAATATTTCTGTTGTCGGTAAGAGTTCTCAGCTACCCGAAGATACAGTTCCTGATTATTATAAAATCCACAAATTTACTATTGAAAATTTTGAGATCTCAGAGAATGTTCTTAAAGGAATGATTAATAGTGTTACAAAGGACTTAAGGAATCTATGGCCTGATGTTTCGAACAATACATTTAAAGATCTTTATAATAAAAATTCTCTTATTGATTTATACTCAGCAAGAGCAAAAAATAATAAAAAATCAGATGAAACCACATCTTAGTAGTATCAAGGCTTTAGTTTTTGGGGCGCCATCCAAGATAAAGAATCGCTCAGAAATGAATGCGGAACAATTACTTAACCGAACAGGCCAAAATACGGGTAATTTATTAATAGGTTATGGGCTTCGAAAAGAGATAGTACATAGTGTATGGGATCCATGGCACCCTGGAATAAAGCCACAGGATGTTAAAGGGAATTATGATTGTGTTGTCATTCCAGCTTCTAATTTTATTCGAGATATAAAACTTCCTGAAATTTTTTATTCATTCACAGATTTTCTTGAAAAAACTTCTTTAAAATGTTTTGTTGTTGGTTTAGGTGCCCAAGCTCCCAAGACAACCTCTTATTATAATATTCCTGATGAAACATTAGGTTTCTTAAAGATAATTTCAGAAAGAACAAATGTTATTGGAGTCCGAGGAGAATACACAGCGAATCTTTTAAATGAAAATAGCATAAAAAATATTCAAATTACAGGATGCCCACCCTATTATATGAATTGTACACCTTCAATAATTATTAAGAGAGAAAATAATACTGATAGAATCGCTATTAATGGCTCCCGAAATGTAGTTAGTCATGCTTTTGATAAACAAATAGCAACAAATATAGAAAAACAATTAATGTGTTTAGCATTTGAAAATAATTTTGATTTTATTCTTCAAAATGAAATGCCAGAATTGCTATTTGCTATGGCAAATGAAAAAGAGATTAAGAATATTAATACTTCTTCAATCCAAAAATTTTATAAGATTGACCCATGTGAACAATTTGTTACTTATATGAAAGATCATATGAAAATATTCTTTGATGTTGAAGATTGGGCAAAGGAAATTGTTAACTACGGTTTTGTGATAGGTACGCGAATTCATGGGAATTTAATTGGAATAATAAATGGTGTTCCGGCTTTCTGTATTGCCCATGATTCAAGGACTTTAGAATTATGTGAGTTTTTGGGAATTCCCTATCTTCCAATAACAAAGATTTTAAAAATTGACAAGAAATTTATAACTAAAGTACTCGAAGAATATGATTATCAAAGCATAATAAATCGATATGAATATCTATATCAAGAATATATTAGATTTTTTGGAAAAAACGATATCCCTCATAATTTAAGTGGTGTCTAAAAAAATGACA
>CAZREZ010000197.1:0-5853 GCA_964599115.1 uncultured Bacteroidales bacterium | reverse complement strand
CTACGGGACTAAAAAAATGCAACAATTTATTCTGTTTTTAATATAATAAACTTTTAAATAGATAAAAATTAAGAAAATTGATTTTTTAAAGCTTAATTTTATAATTTGAGTCAACCGATGAGTGTCAACACAAATATTTAAAGAACTAATAGCATATAACACAATATCAATCAGTTATAGGGATGTTAACCTTTCGTGGGTTGACATCCCTTTGTTTTTGGATAAAATAATAACTTTGCAGAACAAAATTATTAATAATGATTTCAGTAAATAATTTATCTGTTCAGTTTTCGGGAAATAAATTATTTGATAATGTTTCATTCATTATCAATGATAAAGATAGAATTGGTTTGGTTGGAAAGAACGGAGCAGGAAAGACCACTTTGCTGAAAATTTTAGCAAATCTTCAGGAACCACATTCGGGTGAAGTTATTATTCCAGTAAATACTACAGTTGGATATTTACCGCAGGAAATGAATGTTAATAGTAAAAAGTCAATATATGATGAAGCTGTAACAGCTTTCTCAGATATTCAGGAACTTAAAAATCAAATTGAAAAATATTCTTTGGAAATTTATGAGCGTAATGATTATGAATCAAAAAGTTATTTGAATATTATTCATAAACTCACCGAAGCAAATGAAAAATTTCAATTGGCAGGCGGACAAACAATTGAGGCAGATACGGAAAAAATTTTAACAGGACTGGGTTTTACGAGAAATGATTTTATACGCCCTATGAGTGAATTCAGTAACGGTTGGCAGATGAGGGTGGAACTTGCAAAAATTTTGTTAAAAAAACCAAATGTATTATTACTTGATGAGCCGACAAATCATCTGGATATTGAGTCAATACAATGGCTTGAAGATTTTTTAATCAATTATTTCGGGGCTGTTATTTTGGTTTCGCACGACAGGGCTTTTTTAGATAATATTACTAAGCGAACAATAGAAATTTCTTTAGGAAAAATCTATGATTATAAAGTTAGTTATTCTGATTATGTTAAACTTAGGGAAGAACGTATTGAGCAGCAAACTGCCGCATATAATAATCAGCAAAACCAGATAAGACAAATTGAAAGATTTGTTGAGAGGTTCAGATATAAAGCTACTAAAGCACGGCAGGTGCAATCAAGGATTAGAATGCTGAATAAAATTGATATTGTTGAGATTGATGATATGGATTATTCTGCAATTCATTTTAAATTTCCGCCTGCACCCAATTCAGGTAAAGTTGTGGTTGAAACAAAGTCGTTATCAAAAAAATATGATACGAATACTGTTTTGCATAATATAGATTTTTTGGCAGTTAAAGGTGATAGCATAGCATTTGTTGGAAAAAATGGCGAAGGAAAATCCACATTGGCAAAAATTATTGTCGGGGATTTGGATTACAAAGGGATATTAAAAACCGGATATAATGTTTCAATCGGTTATTATGCACAAAATCAATCGGAAATGCTTGACCCTGAAAAAACCGTTTTTGAAACTATTGATGAAGTTGCGGTTGGAGATATTCGCTCCAGGATCAGAACTATTCTCGGGAGCTTTCTATTCAGCGGCGATACAATTGATAAAAAAGTTAAAGTGCTTTCAGGTGGGGAAAAGTCAAGACTGTCGCTTGCGAAATTATTACTAACTCCTGTTAACCTGCTTGTGCTTGATGAGCCGACAAATCATCTTGACATGCAGTCAAAAGATATTTTGAAAAATGCATTGTTGCATTATGAAGGAACTTTAATAATTGTTTCGCACGACAGGGATTTTTTGCAGGGCTTAACAAATAAAGTTTTTGAGTTTAAAAATAAAAAGATAAAAGAATATCATGGTGATATTTACGACTTCCTGTATTCCCGTAAAATGCAATCGCTAAAAGAACTTGAAGTTGATAATAAAAAAAAGTTTCATACCGAAACACAAGAGAAAAAATCTGAAAGCAAAATTAAATGGGAAAAGAAAAAACAGTTTGAAAGTGATTTCAGGAAAATCACAAAACAGATAAAAAATTGTGAGACAGAAATTGAAGAACTGGAAAATAAAATCATCGAAAAGGATAAAATTCTAATCAACCCTGAAAAATATAAAGATATTTTATCAGCAGGTGAATTATACAAAGAATATGAAAATCTGAAGATCAGATTGGAAAATCGAATGAAATATTGGGAAGAACTACAGATAGAGTTGGAAGAGCTAAAAAAGTAATCTAACGTTTGTCGGTATGAAACGTTGGGGATTTCGGAGCTTCATCGCTATCAAGATACAATAAACCTTGATGCGAGAATTGAGGCCCGAATAACCACTTATCTCACAATGTTTTATGACCGCGTGTTGTATGCTGGGCTTTATTCATTATCAGTTATTTATCAATGCATTACATCCCTTAATCCGCTCAATCGAAGTACTGTTGTTCCTGAAAAAATTAGTTTTTAGGATTGGCAAAAAAGGGTTGGCAAACAGGCGAGCTCTTTTGCAATTTTTGGTTGTGTAATGGTTCGTGCGAATTGCAAATGTGCTTGGTTGTGTGGGATGACAACTATACCAAACATTTCTCCAAATACATAAATGACTGAGGTGGTTTGGCATTAAAATCATCTTTGAGAGATAGTAATTTATCATAACGCCTCGTTTTTCTAATTTTTATTGCATACCCCTTTTCTTTATTATTAAAATACTCAAAGAAATAATCTTTAGAAATACCAGAAAATTCTTTTGTTAAACTCCATAACCTATTTAGGTCATCATTAATAATCTTTTCGATATCAAATTCACCAATTACTTTTTGGACTGGAGAAGATGCATAAACTACAACTGTTTTAATATTCTTATTTTTAAATACTGAACGTCTAAATTCATATTTCTTTGTGCCCTCAAAAATCTTCTCGGCATATTCTGGCTTAATCGATAATAAGACTTTCATTCGTTTCTGTTTCTTTTAAAATTAGCTCAAATTGTTCTTTCGATATTCTTTTTAAACCTCTTAATTCATCTTTTGTTCCTGAAATAACTCCTAATTCCAGGAGTCTTTGTCTATTAATTCTTTTTCCTGTCGGAAATGAATGCGTGTATAAAAAATTAATAATGAACGGCCTATACTTAGGATTCCAGTTCCAATATTTTCTTAATTCTTCATCACTAAAAATACTTCTCTTCCGACATTTTAAAACAAAATCCTTTTCATCAAAAATATCAATAATATTTCCCTCTGCAATAGCAATCGTTGTGATGACGCTACTATAATAAGCAGACCTATTCTTAGCTGCGGTTCTATAAAATACAATTATATCACCTTTATTGATTTCTCGTTCAAAGGAGCGTGATATATAAACTTTGCTTATTGCATTTCGGTGCGGTTGATTCTCCACAAAATCGTATGGGGACTCTGTAGTTAGGATAGAGTCAGGTAAAAGCTCTGTATGATAGTCTGGATAAATTGGAATCATATAAATATTTGTATTCCGAGATATAAATGGAAATGTTAATTTGGAATTTAATCTATCAAACTTTGGTGAAAAATCTCGAACATATACCAACTCTGTTCCATTCTCAGTTGTCTTTGCCCCATATAAAACAAACCCCCAATCTTCTAATAAACCAATTAGCCTTTTTTGCTCTTCTCTCTTATTAAATATTGTAACATAAATCTCGTCAACTTTATATTGAATTGCATTATCAAAAATTATTTTTATAAATCGTTCACCTAAACGGACTCCATTACTTATTACCTTAAAAGTCCCTATTTTAAGTCTTTTTTTGGGTGGAAATATTGGAGTAATATCTGAGAAATTCTCTTCTTTGCCCTCAACTTTTAAGAATAGAAAAGATAGGATATTGCCCTTATTGGTTGTAATATAGGCTATTTCATCTGATCTCTTTAGAAACCATTTATCAAATCCCTTATAGTCCTCCTTAAAACTGTCAAAAAATGTGTCAGACAAATTGATTTCACCAAAAAGCTTCTTAGTTACAGAAAGAACTTTATAATCGACTAACTCAGGATTTTCAGAAACAACTTTTTCAAGAAATGAGTCGATTTTAAATACTCTATCAGCAATCCCAAGTAACACTGCTTTTTTATGAATCTTTTTATCTTCAGTAATCAGAAATTCTATTCTTTCACAAAATATTTCATTCAAAAGAATAGTATCATTTTTATCATTTTGGTTTACATCAATCGAATTGGAAACAACAATAACTTTAGAGTCTAATGGGATTACTGTTTTTAAAACTTCATAACTTTCTAATTTTACCCCTAAAGTATTCGCAGTTTCTTGATTACTGTTTTTTTCAATCTCTTGTATTGTTATAGGATGCACACATTTAATATATTTACCTTTATCAAGCCATCTAAATAGCACGCCAATATCTACATTAAGAATTCTACTTGCCTCTCTATGAATAACAATATTTGTGTCTAACAATACTTTCATTTTTCAAATATGAAGATTATGAAAATCATTCTTTTCCATCATTAAAATTGACTTATTATTATTTTTTTCAAGCCATTCAAAATAAACCACTAAACCTTTCTGCGTTAAATTAATGGTATATTCTATACCCATTATTGCGCAGACAAAACACACATCCTCAATTATATGTGTTTCCCCATCAATTGACGGTGTATTTGGGATAAGGAAATCATATTCGTGCATTATCTGGTAAGGAGGTGATAGTTCGTTATTGTCGTTTTCTATTGCTCTATCTTCATTATATATCTTTCTTATATGATAAGGCCAGGATTTATAATCCTTTCCATATCTAACATAGTTTCTTAAGGGGTCAAGACCTTCATTATTGATGAAGTCATTTTGCCAATTATCTACTTTCATCACACGTTGAGCTAAAGCTTCTAAGGCAACTTTGCCAAGAAACTTAGAAATATGAATATTATCTATGGGCGGTTTTTCAAGATGTGGAATATAGAATTGGTTGAATTCGCCTTTCCTCATCCTTTCAAAAAGTTCTTTATCCTGTATATTAACTTCAATTATCCTATTTTCGTTAAGGTGTATTTCTAATTCACCAATATTTGGTGTTGCAATAAATCCTAGTATTCCAGGGATTTTACCTTTTTTTGTCTCAATCACATTCCGTCCGCGTAATGATTTAAAATATGGGAGCTCTAAAACTTTTTTTTCAATCTTGCTCGCAAAATAATTATTGCATTTATCACAGACAGCACCTTTTGGTAGAGTATGAGATTTGTTTCCTAGACTTTCAGGGATAATATGTTCTCTGGATTTAGACCCAGAACTATCCATTTTACAGAAAATACATCTCATTTATTAAATCTTAATTTAAATCCTAACCATTTCCATAATCTCGTTAAAATATTTACAATTGTTGGCCAGATAAAGTATATTAACATAAAAAATGCAATTAGAAACGTGATAAGGATTTCAATAGGTAAATTGTCCCAAACCTTTGTGAATGATAATTCAGGATTGAATGATTTACGGTATGCTGGGATGAACAATAAGAATCCACAAAATATATTAACCAGAATGGCTAACGCAAATTGTCCCGTTCCAATTCTTTCTCGAGAATATACCGAGAAAAAACCGTAGCTATCTTTTTTGTCCTTTTTATTAAATACAACCACTAATTCATCCTTTTTAACCCTTTTATCAAGTATGTATTTTTTAAAAGGTTCATCTTCGAGGGTCCTTATATTTTTTAGTGCTGTAGCATCAAAAAAAGTTAAATCATATGAATTTGGGAGTATATTAATATAAAAACAAGTGTTAATTGCACATAAGGAATGTGCTCTCAAGTCAAGTTTTGAATTCTCTGGTAAATTCCTTTTCTCATTTATTTTAACATCATAAATGATAGTTGAACGGCTAATTCCTCGTTT
>CAZREZ010000196.1:0-5978 GCA_964599115.1 uncultured Bacteroidales bacterium | reverse complement strand
GATTGGTATGATTACGGGGCTAGGTTTTATGATGCGCAGTTGGGGAGGTGGCATGTTGTGGATCCGAAGGCAAGTAATTTTCCTAGTTTATCACCATATAATTATGTTGAAAATAATCCTATTATTCTCTTAGACTCTGATGGAAAAGAACCCCGAGAAGGAAACAAAGTTATCAAAGTATATTTTGAAAGAGCTTTCATAACTCTAATTAGGGATGATGATCCTAAGTTTAGAAAATATGATCCGCACCTTTGGTCAAGTGCTTCCGATAGGTTTGCTCATGTAACTCTAATTGGGCCAAGAGGACGAGGTCCTAAAATACAACGGAAGTTTTTTAAGTATAAAAAATATTTTAAAATGCTTGAAGGATCAGTGTTTTCTGAACAGAATCAAGCCTTTGCATGGAAAGTTTCTGCTAAATCCTCTGCTGGATATCAGTATGTTGAATTTCAAGAACAGGACAATTACATATTAGATATAAGACGGGATGTAAAAAACCTTAATGAGAAACTCGGTGTAGAAGGTTTCGAAAATGTAGTAACGAGAAAGCAAACATTTGAAGTCGACCAAGAAGGTAATAAGCAATTAATAAATGAAGAGTTTTGGAGCTATCGAACCACAGAAACAGAAAGTGGAGAAAAGAAAGTTGAATACGAGCATATGAATATTGATATGCGTCCGGGAGGAGAAATTGAGCGCTCCGGTTGGAAAGAAGCAGAACCTGCAAAATATAATCCAGATGAATAATAAATTGATTGTATTAATCGCATTTGTGTTTATAATATATAGTTGTAGCCATTCTTCTTCTAATAAACAGGCAGTAATATCAAAAAATGACAAAACTGAACAGAAGAAAGAAGCTGACAGTATGTTGTCACCCAAAGAACAATACCAACGAGTTGTATTAGAAGCCCCTGAAGATATTTATCAATTTCTAAGTAATAATCTAAATATTGAAGGTGCTCCAAAAATTTGTTCAAATTTTAAGGATAAAACATTTGAGATAAATATTACAATAAAAGATACTGTAATTATCGAAGGTACTGTCAAGATATATAAATTTGATGATAATGGAAATTTGATTTCCTACGAAGATGGAGCAAAGGAAGTTGCAGAATTATTCTTAAATAAAGATGCAAGAAATTTTAAATTTATTGACTCTTATAAACTATCTTATTATAACTTTCGCATTGAAATAAATAAATTGTGTGATTGATAAAGTATTGTTCACTTAGGCCCCAACTAGCGCGCGAATATTTTGCGTGCTTTTACCATCTCCCCAACTGACGCAAGCATTCCTTTTTTGGGCTCGGACTCGGAGGAGACTTGTGCCTTACAATCATGATCCCCCGAACATCGAAGTTTGCAACTTCAATGCAGTTTGACACTTACATTTTATGTGTGCTTACGACGACAATGGCAATATGATATCGGATTTGAATAAACATTTGACCATTTCCCAATATAATTATTTAAATTTGCCACAACAGTTTAACATAAGCAATAGTGATTATAATGAGATTAGTTATTTATATTGTGCGTGAAGCGAAAAGTTGAGAAAACAAACGCATATTTTCAAATTTATTATAATGAACGTCAACAATTTTTTGAAACAACAGGTATTCCTATGCCTTAGAAGTAAAGACAATTAAATAATGCCAAATATTAAAATATCAGCAGATTATAGGGAAAGGCAATCAGGAATCCCCGGTTTATTGATAGAAAAGGGCGTTGATATATCAATTGACGAATTAGCTGCCGGCGATTACCTGATTAATGAGAATATATTAGTAGAAAGAAAAACAAAGGATGATTTTGTTTTATCTCTGATCAATAACCGCCTGTTCAATCAATGCTTAAAACTTAAGCGAAGTTTAAAGAATCTCTTATTTATCATTGAAGGGAATCCATACAAAACAACTCATAATATTAGTTATCATGCTGTAAAGGGTGCTTTACTATCAATCTCTGTTATCTGGCAGATACCTGTGTTTTTTTCCAAAGATACTGATGATACCTCGGAAATTTTAATATCAGCAGGAAAACAAATGTTGCAGGATAAAATTCCTGTTCTTAGAAAAAGCTACAAACCAAAAAAGCCAAGGAACCAACAACTTTATTTCCTGCAGGGCTTACCATCAATCGGACCATTGCTTGCAATACGTCTTTTAGAATATTTCCGGTCAATAGATAAAATTATGAATGCCTCTTATGAAGAACTGATGCTTGTTGAGGGGATAGGTAAGGTAAAAGCTAAAAAAATAAAAGAATTCATTAAAAAAGAAAGACACTGACAGATTTATAATTGGGGCGTTCAAACATAGGTCTGATAATAATATATCCCGTTTTTTCTATTTCTTTGAAAGTTATGTTTTAATGAAGTATTTAAGTCAAATAAGAAAACTTATTTTAGAAATGGAATGTTTTTAATAAAAAGTAACTCATCCGAAGACTTGAAGTCATCGGATGAGTATATTTCATAATTAAACGTGTTAAACTAACATCTATCAGTTCAAAAAATCCACAATCAATAAATCACCAAATTTACCGAAATCATATAACCGGGCTTTATAACTACAAAAAATAATAAGCCCCGTATTATTAATTACGGGGCTTATTTTAAAAATCCATTAACCTATGAATTATTCAAGTTAAATCTAAGCTTTATCTATTTATTTTTTATCATCATCTACTTCTTCAAAGTCAACATCTGTTACTTCATCATCTCCTGAAGTACCTTTAGGTTCTTCTGTGGTTGGTCCTGCACCGGGTTGTCCTTGCTGTTGACCTTGTGCCTGAGTGCTTTTGTACATTTCTTCGCTGGCAGCCTGCCACATTGTATTTAATGAATTCATAGTTGAATCAATTGCACCAAGATTTTTACTTTTATGTGCTTCTTTTAATTCTGCCAAAGCCTTTTCAATAGATTCTTTTTTATCTGCAGGAAGTTTATCGCCATATTCTTTTAATTGTTTTTCGGTTTGGAATATCAAAGCATCAGCACTATTCAATTTATCAATTTCTTCTTTTTCCTTTTTGTCGGCTTCCTCATTAGCTTTAGCTTCATCTCTCATTCTTTGGATTTCAGAGTCTGTCAATCCCGAAGAAGCTTCAATACGTATATTTTGTGATTTTCCTGTGGCTTTATCTTTTGCATTTACGTTCAAAATTCCATTTGAATCAATATCAAAAGTAACTTCAATTTGAGGTATTCCTCTTGGAGCAGGCGGAATTCCATCTAAATGGAAACGTCCGATACTCTTGTTTTGGTTTGCCATTGGTCGTTCTCCCTGAAGCACATGAATCTCAACAGATGGTTGATTATCGGCAGCAGTAGAGAAAGTTTCTGATTTTTTCGTAGGAATAGTTGTGTTTGCTTCAATTAATTTTGTCATAACACTGCCAAGGGTTTCAATACCGAGTGAAAGCGGAGTAACATCAAGCAATAACACATCTTTAACTTCTCCTGTTAAAACACCACCTTGTATAGCAGCACCAATAGCTACTACTTCGTCAGGATTTACTCCTTTTGAAGGTTCTCTTTTAAAGAAATCCTTAACAACTTTTTGGATTATAGGAATTCGGGTTGAACCGCCAACAAGTAATACATCGTCAATATCAGCAGTTGTCATTCCGGCATCTTTTAATGCAATTTTACAAGGCTCAATAGTTTGCCTAACAAGGTCATCAATAAGCTGGTCAAACTTTGCACGTGTTAATTTTTTAACTAAGTGCTTTGGAATACCATCAACCGGCATAATGTAAGGAAGATTGATTTCAGTTTCTGTTGAACTGGAAAGTTCAATCTTGGCTTTTTCTGCAGCTTCTTTTAAACGTTGTAAAGCCATTGGGTCTTTTCTGAGATCAATGTTTTCATCTTTTTGAAACTCATCAGCAAGCCAGTCAATAATGCGGTAGTCAAAATCATCGCCGCCCAAGTGTGTATTTCCGTTTGTAGATTTTACTTCAAAAACACCATCACCTAATTCAAGGATTGATATATCAAAAGTACCTCCACCAAGGTCAAAAACAGCAATTTTTACATCTTTGCTTTTCTTTTCCAGTCCATAAGCAAGTGCAGCAGCAGTAGGCTCATTGATAATTCTTTTAACTGTTAATCCGGAGATTTCACCGGCTTCTTTTGTAGCCTGACGCTGAGAATCACTAAAATATGCAGGAACAGTAATTACAGCTTCTGTAATTTCCTGACCAAGATAATCTTCAGCGGTCTTTTTCATTTTTTGAAGTATCATAGCCGAAATTTCCTGAGGAGAATATTTCCTGTCACCAATTTTTATCCTTGGAGTATTATTATCACCTTTTACTGCATCAAAAGGAACTCTTTTAACTTCTTTTAAAACCTGATCATAAGTTTCTCCCATAAATCGCTTTATGGAGAATATTGTGTTTTTAGGATTGGTAATTGCCTGTCGTTTTGCAGGATCACCAACTTTTCTTTCACCATTTTCTGTAAATGCAACTATTGAAGGGGTGGTTCTTCTTCCTTCACTGTTAGGAATAACCACAGGTTCACTGCCTTCCATAACTGCAACACATGAATTTGTTGTTCCAAGATCAATTCCAATAATTTTTCCCATTTTTATATAATTTTATTTGATTATTAATAATTTTTTTAAATTTTTAATATTCTTGTCAATGATTATGCCATCTTTTAGTTATCAGTATTTTGCAGATTAATTTAAGTATTTATAAATAATCGCTAATGTTTGCAAATATCATGTAACAGTCTGATATTATATTAATTACACTCAATCAAATGGTCTTAAGTGATAAAATATCATATAAGTTTTTTTATTAAAACTGTCAAATATTGTGACAAAAAGGCAGGGAGTTAAGAGTTTAGATTTGAGATTTGAGATTTTAGATTTTATTATTTCAATTGATAAAACTTAATGTTTAGGTCTACCAATAAAGCATATGATTCGGCGTGAAGCAGTTTGGTGCGTATTTTTTTATATCTTGCTGAGAAAACCCCAATACCGTTAACAATATTTGAATACTCAGGTTTTACCTGAACTATACTGTTTGATGGCTCATTAACTTCAATGTAAGTGTTAAGGTCTTCACCTGCAACTGAGAAAATAAAATCAATATCTCCGGGATACCTGAAAATAACATCAGCTTCTTTAGCAGGATCTTCATAAGGGATATTATTTTCGCAAATATTAAAGAAACTTTCTCCCAAATATAAAATTTCCATTCCTTCTCCCTCCTGTAATGACTGGGATTTTTTTGTTCCCAAAAACCAGTCAATATACCTGTAAGTAGTATCAGGATTGTCAACACTTTTCTCAATAAAATTAAACCTGATTATTACTTCATATCTTTTACCGTTTTTAGAAGAACTCCATTCAGCAGCAGACTCTGATGAATAAGTAAACTTTATAAAAGCACTTCCTGCACTTGGTTTGATTATACTAAAATCATGAACAAGTTCGGTTTCTGAAGTAACTTGTTTTTCGCCGGCTTGTATTATTAATTTATATTTAAAATCCTCATTTAAAGGTTCTTCGGTTTTATACAATATTTGATATGGGTTATAAAACAATCCAGGCTCTTTATTATCAATAGTTATTGTATCCAACTGGAAAGTATTAAGTAAGTTGCCACTTGCCCATTCTTCAATTTTAACATCAAGCATTTCGGTATAATTGCTTGAATCTTCAACTTTCGCCATAATCAGGGCATTCCCTTCTCCTAAAAAAGCTTTATTGATTTTCAGATATGTTATGCTATCCTGGTTCAGTAGTCCATAAACAACAGTTACATCTTCATAATCGGCAATAATATCAATATCGGTTTCACAAGCACTAAAAAGTAATCCTGTGAATAAAATTACTAATAAGAGATTTATTTTTTTCATAGCTGCAAAAATATAAAATATAATTGAAATACTTTATTTAAATTATCACACCTGTAAAATTTAGTAAATATAATTCATTTTAATGAAGATTTGC
>CAZREZ010000195.1:0-5980 GCA_964599115.1 uncultured Bacteroidales bacterium | reverse complement strand
GTTATACGTATAAAGACTTGCAGAGGTTCTGAACAACCATTTTGTCTATTACGCCTCAATTTATAAAAAGTATCTGATTTAAGAATAATAAAATTATTAACAAAATTATGTTAGGTTTGTAGACAGTCTGACGGTTTGCAAGTAAACTATCGTGCGGGTTTCCCCCACCTTACTTATCAGTCCCCCGTTAATAATGTTTACTAAGATAATATTTAGTCAACAAAACTCCAAACCCCCGCATGTAGTTTGACTTGCTGTTATGCATTGGGCGTAGTATTCTTTAAACTAAGTTTCTTCGTAATAAAAACATCTTTCTAAATGACAAAACATTATCACCATTTCAATATATGTTTAAAATAACTATCAGCGAATTTCAAACACTTTCTCAAACAGCTTTCTTATTCCAAGAACATTAACTGTCAAGATTCTTACCTTAAGATACTTCTTATATCTAAAAGTTGTCGGTACGCTCTTTATTTTGAAGACATAATTATCATTAAAACGAATACCTGGTGTCCAATCTTTATATAGCTCTTGAGTATCTGAAATCTCAAAATTCGAAGTTTCAGATGCTACTATATCGCATTTAATATCTGTTATTGCATTTCTAAAAATATTTCTATTTACACACTTAATTCTTACATCTTGATTAGAATAATTACTATCATCCGTTATTTCCAAATTAGGTTTTACAAAATAAAGAATAACAAAAATTAAAGCAAATAGAGATGCCAATCCAGAAGCATATACAAACCAATTTGGAGGTGTTGCACATAAAAAAAGTATTGTTTCCATAATATTTTAAATTAAATATAAATAACTGTTCATTTTCTCTTAACGATTTTTCTCACTACGGCTTATGCATAACTGCAGTTTGTCTAAAAACCCTGAATATTATTATTTATTCTCAATCTAAAATTTTCCAAATAGCTGTTTATTAATATTATAAATTTTTTCTGTTTTATCAAAATAATTGCTTTCTAATAGTTTTTAGACAGTCTGACGGTTTTAATATGGTGCGTTTGGCATTTTGAAACGCTTCATTTTCAATTTACTGCTATGTTTATTTATTGCTATCATCTTCATATTTAGCACTATCTGCCAAATGCACTATATTTTTTGTTAGGCACTGTTTTTTATTCTAAAATTTCTTTCCATTCTTTAGGTGATTTGCTAACATAATAACTTCTTGATTTTTTAGCAATCCCTATGTTAAATCCTCTAATTAATGTAATCTTTATAAAATCAAATTCCGAAACGTCATTATTGTTTTCGAGAATAATTCTAATGGCATTTTTTACAATTTCTGACTCTTCAATTTCATTTAATTCTTGTGGTAGATCTTGTACCCAAAGTACACCATTAAAACTATGAGTTACTATTTTTTGCTTTCCATAAAATGTAGATGTGTTATCTGAAGCTCCAGCTCTAACAACACCTTCAAGTTTATTGAGTTTTTTGTACACGATATTAACATCACTAGTTTTTATCTTGATATTGTATGTGTTATATACTGCAAGTCCAAAGAGTAGAATGGCGATAATACCGTAGATTATAAAAATAACTTTTTTGATTTTCTTCAATTCAATTTGGGAGTCTTGTTTTCTGTTCTCAGTTACAAATGATTTAACTGCAAAATCTTGCAGAGTCTGTCTAGTAGATTTATTTAAAATATAGATAAGTATT
Source organism: uncultured Bacteroidales bacterium (assembly GCA_964599115.1). GTDB lineage: Bacteria > Bacteroidota > Bacteroidia > Bacteroidales > JADFUO01 > JADFUO01. The sequence goes on along the minus strand of CAZREZ010000195.1, from coordinate 4,294 downwards.
ATGCCAATAATTGCAATTACTGAGATTATGCTTTTCAAGACGAATAGAAAAGAATCTTCTTCAATTCCTGGAATTCTTAAGTTAATTAGAAAAAAGGGTGAAAGAAGAACTAATGCTCGTAAAAACGATTTTTCTAATGTTAAAAAATTTCCATCTTTCGTAATTACTTGAATATTTACTGCCTTTTTTCCAACAGTCTGCCCTTTAGTTAAGTATGAATAACCTATTGTAAAATATAAAATACAGATTAGAAGGCCAATTAAAAGTCCTAAAGTTCCAATAGAAATAAAGAAGTCCTCAAATACCAATCCTAATATGAATCCAAATACTCCAATAATCAGAGAGTCAATGATTAGGGCTCCAATTCTAGTCCAAAATTTCGAGATGCTGTATTCCATAATTTGTGTTTGATTAAATAGTGCCTAACACGTCTATAAAAGACATAAACATTCGCATTACTATATTCCTCAAAAGGCATAAACGAATGTTTTATTCGCTTTATTTATTTTTAGCAAATATAATAAATTATTTGATATTTTATCTCATTTCAGGCATCTCAAATTTAAGTTCTTTTCTTAATTTCTTATAAAATTCTGTCTTTGCAAATCGCTCTTTCCATGGTGTGTGTCCGCATTTTTCTAATCGTATTATTTTAAAATCAGGCAATCGCCCAGATAATGGTTTTTCAACTCCTTCAATCGGATGAGAGTCATAATCGCCATGAATCGCAATAACAGGGCACGTAATCTTATCAGAAAATTTTATCAAATCATTGCTGTCTCGAAGTTTCGAAGCCTCTTGCCAAACAGATTGAAAAACATCCATGTCCAAATCAATTGTCTCGTTTTCAATCGGCTGGTAATCATATGAGTCGGCAATTGTCATTAACTCGCCAAAACGTTTTAACGTTTCAATATCCGTATCGCCCGAATTAATCTTTTGTATTAATCCTTGTGCTTCATTCTTATCAGCATGGTTTAACCTGTCAAGGCGAACAGTTTTTAAATCTGAATTATACTTGCTGACAAAAGAGCCGGCTCCTATCAAAATCAGTTTGCTTATCAACTTTGGATATCTGTTTGTAAATAGAAATCCGAGCCATGCCCCCCATGAATGACCAATCAAAATTACCGGCAAATCTGCTGTGGAAGTCAGTTGTTGACGCAGTTCCTCTATTTGTCCGTTTACTGATTTTTCTGTCTGTAATAATTCCAGTATTCCAAAATCAACAGATAATCTCTCAGCAACAGGTTTCATTTCTCCCGATGCTCCCGGACCTCCATGCAAAAGTCCAATACGGTATGGTTGATTTCCGTATTTTCTAACTGTATGTAATAAATGTTTTCTGTTGAAAGTTGCGAACTGTTGCATGTTAAGAATTATTCAGGCTAAATGTTTAAACGCATCATAGACAAGAAAAGCCGGCCAAACAATAGCTTTCAGGAAACCTAATACTCCTATCCAGAATCCAGTGGCATGCCATATAAAATAAACTGCTGCTCCAATAAATCCCAAGCCATAAACTGCACTTGCAGGAGCACATTTTTGAACTTCTTGTTTCATGATTTTTCCTCCTTTATTATTTGTTAAGTTAAGATTTATTCATTTTTATAATAAGTTACTTTATTGACTTTTTGCCAGGCTCCCCGCGTAAAATCAGGAATTTTAATTGGCATGCTTTGGTTCTCAACGGATCTGCGAGAGAGTTCAATAATTGCCGACCATTCAGCTGCATCATATACATCCTGATCTAATGGAAGCCCATTCCTTAAGCAGTATATTAAGCGATAATCCATAATGAAATCCATTCCACCATGCCCGCCTACTTCTTTTGCTTTTTCTTCAATATCTTTTATAATAGGATGTGTGTAATCTTTTAAAAGAGAGTCTAATTTATGGTTTGATAAAAAATGATGAGCATTAGGCTCAAGAGCAATTCCCTTTTGAGGATATTTTTGAGCAAAACCCTTTGTGCCACTAATTAAATGTAAACGGCTATATGGTCGAGGGCTGGTAACGTCATGTTGTAACATTATTGTTTTGCCTTTTTCTGTTCGGATGAATGATGTGTTAATATCTCCTTTTTTATAATTTCTTTTCGCATAATCAGAATCTTTGCCAAATTTTTCTTTGGCATATATAGTCATTCCAAATTGGTCGCTCGACATAGATACTATGTAATTCATTTTATCGCCCCTGTGTATATTCATAATATGGCAGATTGGTCCTAAACCATGTGTAGGATAAGTATTGCCATCAGTTTTTTCAAGATGTTTCAATCGCCACATATTCCAATACCCGTTTTCATCAAAATTGAGAAACCTTAAATCATGAATATATGCTCCTTCACAATGGACGATTTCTCCAAACAAGCCCTGTTGAGCCATATTCAGAGTGGCTATTTCAAAAAAGTCGTAATTACAATTTTCTAATTGCATACAGTGTCTTCTGGTTTTTTCAGCAGTATTCACTAATTGCCAACATTCTTCGATAGTAAGAGCTGCAGGTACTTCAGTTGCAACGTGCTTGCCGTGCTCCATTGCATAAACTGCTATAGGAGTGTGTAAATCCCAATGAGTACAAACATAGATCAAATCAATATCATCTCTTTCACAAATTTTTTTCCAATCATCGGTTCCCGTATATGTATCCGCAATTGGCAATCCTTTTTTGCGTAAAACCTGTTGGCTTTTTTCGACATTTTCAGGTACAACATCACAAAGTGCAACAATTTTAACATTCTCAATAAAAGTATAACGTTTCACTGCACCTGAACCTCTCATCCCCAGCCCGATAAAACCTATACGAATAGTATCAATTGGGTCGCATGTAAGTTCAATTACATCTTTCCGGCCTTCCGGCCGTGGGGTTTCAGGAAATAATTCCTGAGCTATAAATAAAGTATCATTCCCTGGTTTTAGATCAGAATTATTTCCACAAGAAATTAATAAAATTGCAAGAATAGTTAATAATGCTAAAGATATATTTCTCATAATTGTTTTGCTTTCTTTTATTGTTGGCATTAGTTTTTGGTTAATACTATTTTTTTAAGCACTTTTTTCTTACTGCAAGTTTCGATAAAAAGTAAATAAAGGCCATCAGGCAAAAATGATACGTCTAATCTAATATTATTGTCATTAATCATTTTATATTCATTCAATAGTCCAACTGAATTAAAAATTTTTATATTACTTATTTGATTATTTTGATTATCACCTTCAACAATAACATAACCAAAGGATGGGTTAGGATAAATATTTATACCTGAAGACAAGTCTCTAATACCCGTTGATTCAATATTGCATGCTAATTCGTGTATAATACAGGAAGCATAATTTACATTACTTATTTTAATCCAACCGTACAAAGTATCATTTGACTCTATTAACTGAACAGCAATGTAACCAGTATCAACCTGAAATTGGCTTGATCTTGAACAAAAATAACCATTATTTGTAGGGCCTACATCCCACTCCCAAAAACTTAAGAAAACGATTGAATCCGTCCAATATAAGTTTTTATCAATCAATGCGTTAAAATTTAATTCTTTCGGAGTATAAGTTGCATATATAAATATTGGAGGAATGTCGGCTGACCAGCAAGTGTCTATTTCTGAATATGCTATTTGATTTTGGTTTAATCCTTCTATTATTATTCTTTTTTTTCTAAACCATTGATTACCATCCATAAATAAAGTTGACAATTTAATATCATTACTTCCATCCCCGTTCATGTCAATTTCCATAGAATAGACCGTATAACTTGGTGGTTGAGTTAAGTTTGAATCGGGAATGAAGTCAAAGTAATAGTCATCACTACCCCAAATGCCTGAATAAATATATTGCCCCAGCAATGTAACAGGAACAAATATAAGTCCAAAAATTAATATGGAAATTTTCATCTTTTCTTTAAATTAATGCCATTTATATAAGAAATAAACATTTGCTTTACAATATTACTTAAAATGAATAAACGAATGTTTTATTCGGTTTATTTATTTTCAACAAATATAATTAATTTTAGGCATTTCAAATTTTAGTCATTTTAAATTTTCAACTATCCCAATCTCCTCCTCCGTTAATCCGTAAAGCTCATAAACCAACTCATCAATTTTGTTTTCTGCATGGTCTATTGCTCTTTGGAGTTGTTCTATGTTTATTTTAGTGGATTTCTAAAAAACTGATAATCTTTTGGTTAAGAAAAGCTTGTGGGTCTTGGTTTTATAACAGAATTAATTGAATAAATTAAACAATTGTTATTTGTAAAATTTATCATCCTTCCAATTCAAAGGATT
>CAZREZ010000194.1:0-6046 GCA_964599115.1 uncultured Bacteroidales bacterium | reverse complement strand
TAGATTTAATCCCTAAAATATGGGAAGAAAAAACATCAGTAAAAAAAATAAATTAAAAGGTAAGGGTACATTTGCCGGAAGCATATTAAGTTTATTTAGTAATAATCCTTTCAGGGCTTATAACTATAAACAAATATCACATTTACTGGGAATTACGGATTTAGCAAGCAAAGACTTGATCATTAATATTTTAAAGGAGCTTTCAGAAAACAAAAAAATTAATGAAATTAAGCCCGGAAAATTTAAACTTAACTCAGCATTAATTAATGACTTTATGGGGAAAAAATCTTATGTCACCGGCATTGTTGATATGAAACAAACCGGCAAAGCCTATGTTATACCTGAAAAAGGCGGGGAAGACATTTATGTTTCGGCTAATAATACTTATCGCTCCCTTAACGGGGATAAAGTTAAAGTATTTCTTTTTCCAAAAAGGAAGGGCAGAAAGACCGAGGGACAAATAATTGAAATAATATCCCGTGATAAAAAACAACATGTGGGAACCATTGAAGTCACAAAAAACTTTGCTTATCTCATACCCGACAGCAAATCTTTACCTGTTGATATTTTTATTCCAAAAAGTGCTATCAAAAAAGCAAAAAACGGTCAAAAAGTTATTGTAAAAATTACCGATTGGCCTAAACATTCTAAAAATCCTTTTGGGGAAGTAACAAAAATTCTCGGATATCCAGGAGATAATAATGTGGAAATGCAATCTATTTTAGCTGAATATGATTTTCCTTTATCCTTTCCTGCAAATACTGAAAAGGAAGCTGAAAATATTAGCACCGAAATAACAAGCTCTGAAATAAAAAACCGTAGAGATTATAGACGGGTATTTACTATTACCATTGATCCACGAGATGCCAAGGATTTTGATGACGCCCTGTCGCTTCAAAAATTAAATAACGGTAACCGGGAGGTTGGTATCCATATTGCTGATGTTTCTCATTATGTTAAATCCGGTTCAATACTCAATAAAGAAGCTTATAAAAGAGGAACATCCGTTTATCTTGTTGACAGGGTTATTCCTATGCTGCCTGAAAAGCTTTCCAATTTTGTCTGCTCATTAAGACCAAATGAAGAAAAACTATGTTTTTCTGTGGTTTTTGAAATGGATGATAATGCAAAAGTTGTTAATAAATGGTTTGGTAAAACCATCATTAAATCAGACCATAGATTCAACTATGGTGAGGTTCAGAGTATTATTGAATCGGGAAAAGGAAATTACGCTGATGAAATATATGTTTTGAATTACCTTGCTAAAAAATTACGAATTGAGCGTTTTAAAAATGGGGCAATAAATTTTCAAACACAAGAAGTAAAATTTAATCTTGATAAAAACGGAAAACCATTAGGCGTTTATGTTAAAGAACAAAAAGAAGCAAATAAACTTATTGAAGAATTTATGCTTCTGGCAAATTACCATGTAGCTGAATTTATCGGAAAAATTAAAGGAAAACAAAAACCAAAAACTTTTATTTACCGCATTCATGATAAGCCTAATTCTGAAAAACTAAATACATTCGTTAGGTTTTTAGAAAAACTCGGTTATAACTTAAATATCAACACACAGAAAAATCTTTCAAAATCGCTTAACAATTTATTTAGGGAAATATCAGGAAAGGCTGAGGAAAATATGATTGAAACAATTGCCATCAGAACAATGTCAAAAGCTGAATATTCAACACATAACATTGGTCATTATGGTTTGGCTTTTCACTATTATTCGCATTTTACATCACCTATCAGGCGTTATCCCGACCTTGTAACCCATCGTTTGTTAAATTGGTATCTACATAATGAGCCATCGGTAAATCAAAAAGAATATGAAGAAATTTGCGAGCACTCTTCTGAAATGGAAAGAAAAGCTGTTGAAGCCGAGCGCGATTCAATTAAATATAAACAAGCTGAATTTTTATCAGATAAGGTTGGGAAAAAATTTATCGGTTTGGTCTCAGGTGTTAGTAAATGGGGGCTTTATGTGGAAATTGAGGAAAATAAATGTGAGGGCATGGTACAACTAAAAGACATGAAGGATGATTTTTATTATCTTGATGAAGACAATTATCGCATAATTGGTCAGTCTTTTGGTAATACCTATAAGCTCGGTGATAAAGTAAATATTAAGGTTAAGGATGTTGATTTATCAAGAAAGCAAATAATTTTCTTGTTAGTAGATTAATTTTTATTTACTTTTATATTTTTAATTTACAATTAATCAATTTAACATTCACAAAAAGGAGGTTTTTATGAAATTAAATGTAAAATCATTTGCTTTTGCAGGAGGAATTGTATGGGGTTTGGCAATTTTTCTCCTAACTTATTGGTTTTTAATTTTCGAGCATTCAGGTAACGTTCTTGCACTGCTCGGTGCTGTTTATCTGGGCTATTCTGTAACCTGGTATGGAGCATTTATTGGTTTGGCATGGGCTTTTGTTGATGGATTTATAGGTTGTGCAATTTTTGCATGGCTTTATAACAAATTCACTAAATCACCTGAAAAATAAATGAAACACCTCGTGCAAGCAATGAGTAATTAATTGTATTAATCTCCCCGTTGCATTTTTCGGGGAGATTTTTTATATTATAGAGTTTCTATAAGCTTCTGATTTATTTATCTTCGCAGAAACCAAGGTTATAATTATTCCAATTACAGGGCTTAAAATCATACAAAAAAAGAACGACCACTCCTCTCCTATTTTCCTTCTCTTACCAATATTTATAGATATTACAAGTGATAATATATACCACAGTAAAAATATGATAATAATGATGATTTCGTTCATTTGCGAATATTTATTAATAACTTTAGTAATAAAATATTATTAAATAAATAACAGGAATTAAAATTCCCAATATTGTCAACCATGCTCCGCGTTTTGTGATTCCTTTTTTCCCTTTAAGAATAAATAAACCTGAAATTGCAATTAATATCAGGGCGCCAGAGAATATGTCGGAAAACCACGTCCACCATTTTATTGGATTATAATGAAGATAATTTATAGGTTTAAAAATCGGGCGTTTTTTTACAGTCTCAATTATCCCCAGCCCGCTATTTATATCAAGATTTAAAGTGCCGTTTTTAAGAAATACTTTTAACCGGTTTTCATTTGGAAAATAGTGTTTTTTGTAATTGTCTTTTTCTCCGTAGTTTTCAAGGATATTTAATATCTCTTGCTTGTTAATTTCTTGGGGAGGAATAATTTTTACATCCTTTGTTTTAATTATATAATTGGGATTCCATTCGTTGATGTGATTTATTGCAATACCAGATAATGCATAAATAATCGTCATACCGAAAAATAAATAACCAAAATCACGATGAACGACTCTATTCCATTTTCTCCATTTGAATTTCATATCTCTTATAAATAAAAAAGAGGCTGTTAAAAAAATTAATGTTTTCTTTTAATTTACCTCTAATTAGTGTCAGTCTTTAAATTCAAAGATTAACATAAAATAAAGCACTAATATATTTTAATCTTCTGTTTTCGGTGCTTCTTTTACCTTAAATTTTTCGCAAACAATTGAATAAAACGAAAGATGATCATCCCCGCTTGCTGCAATTTTTTCTCTGTATTCCTTTATTTTATCCAATTGATTTACATGCTCTCCCTGGTCAGCTTTATCTCCGTGGCTTCCACCTTTGTGTTCTCCGCTTCCGGTGCCTTCACCTACTTTTTTAGTTTCTCCCGTCTCTGATAAAATTTCATTTTCCCAGCTTGTAAGATACTCTTCATCAATTATCAACTCGCCAACTATTCCAAAAACTTTAATTTCACTTCCTTCCATTTTAGTATTGAAACTTGGCATATTCTCACCAGTTACAATTTTTACTCTTCCATCAGTACCCTCATCAATAATAAACATTCTTTTACCACCATGTGCACAAATATGATCAGTCGTACCTTCAATCACCACTAATTCCCCAACCAGTTCGCCGGCCTTATCGTCAAATTCTGCAACTGTAATAACAATTGGTTCAACAACAGTGTTTTCTGTTTTTACAGCCGCTTGATCTTTTTTTTCATATTCATTATTTCCGCATGAAATAAATAATGCAAAAATAAAAATTACAATAATTAATTTTTTTAACATTTTTTTCCTTTCTTTAAATTTTAAGCTTGCAAAAATAATACTTATTCCTGTATATTATCAATAAAGTCTGATTTTATTTTTATACCATCATATTTTGTTTCTATTCCATTTTTATATGAAATCATTAATAACAACGCGCCTTCATAATCAAATTTCTTCCATTCTCCTTCCTTTCGTCCCATTGAATAAAATCCTTCTTCTTTTATATTTTCATTATCCCAGTAGTATATATGTTTTCCGTTTGGATTATCATCAATAAATTTTCCTTCAAAACTTTTCTTTCCGTTATCATAAAAATATTTCCAAACACCATTTCTCAAACCATCAATATACTCACCTTCTTCCCTATGATCGCCCATTTCATAAAACCAATTACCGTCTTCCAGCCCTTCAATAAATTCTCCTTGCGTTATAATTTTTCCTTTTTCATCATATTCAGTCATCAAGCCATCGGCTAGCCCGTTATAAAAATTTTCTTCTCTTGCCGTTTTTCCGGTTTCATAATACCATTTCCATACCCCTTCTTTTTTGCCTTTGGCTGTATAAGATCCTTCTTGTTCAAGTGTTCTGTTCTTGTGATAAAATTTCCAATTTTCAGTTTTTATATCTTTACTGTATGTTCCTTCTGCTTTCAGATTTCCATCTTCATAATATTCTTTCCATCTGCCATCTTTTTCTCCCTTTTCTGTTATAATTCCTTCACCAATAATTTTTCCGTTCTTAAAAATATATGATCTCTCAATTTTTCCCTCTGAAGAATATTCTCTTCGTATTCCTTCCGGAATATCGTTTTTATAACTTGCAACTACTTTAACCTGTCCATTCTTATAGTAATCTTTTCTTATATCAAGCTTAACAAGTTCCGCCACTTCCTCCTGTTTAATATCATCAATATATTTAGTTGTGCTGATTAAATCTCCATCTGAAGAATATTCTTTAAAATACCCGTTTTTTAATCCATGTTTATAATTTCCCTCTAATTGTAAATTATCGTTTTTATGGAAATATTTCCATTTCCCGTGTTTATATCTTTGCTGGTCGTAGCGATTAATTTTTTCGCGGTTAACAATAAATCCTTTTTTATACTCTATCAGTGTTATTATTATGCCTTCTTCTGAATATTCTTTTGCTGATCCTTGTTCTAGTCCGTCAATAAAATTTATTGATTTTTTTATTTTTTCATCAGGATAATAATAAACTGTCAATCCTTGTTTTACATCGTTAATAAAATTTTCTTCTGTGATTTCTTTTTCTTGGTAGGTTTTTCTAATACCGTTTTTTTTATCTTTTTTATAATTTATTTCCAGTATTAATGTTTCATTTATATCATAAAATTTCCAGGTGCTGTCTAACTCAAAATTTTTACGATTACCTTCTGATTTTAAAATCCCGTCTTCATAATATGTTTTCCAGTAACCATCCGGCTTATTATTACGCATTGTACCCTCACTTGATATTTTACCATTTTCATGATAAAAAATATTATAGCCGTTAGGGTTAATTTCATTTTGTGAAAAAACCGTGTTATATATTATAAAAAAAAATATGAAAAAAAAAGAATATTTCATAAATAGTTTTATTTCAATTAAATCAACTATGATATACTATTATCTTGTAAAACTTTGTTTTTTCAGCAAACTTATTTTGTTATTTTTAATGTTTATTTAAACTAATGTTCGTTAATTCATAATCCGTAATAATCGTCACCCTGAGCGAGCCCGATGGGTGTAATCTCTATCTAACCTTTTTCCCTTTTACAACCCGCTGACTTATTTCAAGCTTATAAATTTCTTTTTTTCTTACAAGTAGTTTTGTTTCTTCACAACCAGGCTGAACTTTATACTCTATGGAATCATAAATGACAGAACCGTAATTATCTTTATCTTTGCTTATCATTATTTGATAATAATTATTATAATCTCTAAAACCCTCAAGATTAAATCTT
>CAZREZ010000193.1:0-6047 GCA_964599115.1 uncultured Bacteroidales bacterium | reverse complement strand
AAACCTCCGGCATTTAAAGGGTTTAAAAAGCTTTTCAGATGAATATAAGGTAAAGAAATCAATACTCATATCCAATGATCCTTATCCAAGAAAAATTGGAACAATATGGATATTGCCATGGCGGGTATTTTTACAAAAACTCTGGGCTGGAGACATCATAGCGTAGAAAATTCGTGTAATTCGTGGACTGTGAAGGAGTTCCGTCTGGCAAAGCTAATTTCATCTAAAACATTATCACGGAACGACTGAAGAAACTACTTGCAAAACATAAAAACTCTGCGAAGAACTTATTTGGCCTCTGAATATTTTTGTAGAAAATTTTCAGCAGCCTTGAATTTTTGTTACTTTTTTTTCAAGAAAAAAGTAAGATGAAAAAAGTTAAAATGATTGTTATTATCTCTTGTTTTTCGCATTGGGGCATACTAAACACAAATATTAATAAAGATTTTTTAATTGTTCTTTTGGCTTGAACCAAGAGATTCTAAGAAAATTCTAAAAGGTCAGGGGGTATTTGAAGGGTCGGACTATTAAAATCAACGTCCATAAGGAAAAGCTTTCAAACCGCGATGTCGGGATACGCAAGAAAGCCTTTCACATAGTACGGTTGAAAAAGCCTACAGATTCTTCATTACACTCCGCTCCGCTACGTTTCATTCAGAATGACACGTGCTTCTAATAAACTTTAATAAAAAAATCAATTCCCAAAATGATCTCTTTTCTTTTTTCCTTTTCTTCATTATCACGCCGTTTATTGTGTCTGGTTTATCTTTTTATAATCATTTTTCTTTCACTTTCACCACCATCACAATTTCCTGAAATTATTCTTTTTCCCGGAGCAGACAAACTAATACATTTAATTATGTATGCAGGTTTGGGGTGGCTGGTTATGTGGGCTTTTTATAAAGAATATTTCTCAAAAACTACCCGTGTGCTTCTTTTTCTTTCCGTACCGGTCTGGGGTGCTTTAATGGAATTAATACAACTGTACATGCATCAGGGCCGGTCCTTCTCATGGTTTGATATACTTGCAAACCTTGCAGGAGCAATACTGGGAGTTTTGGTTTTTAAGTGGATGGGAAGGGGCGAGGGAGCGAAAGGGCGATAAAAAAGCGAGGAAGCGACTGAGGGACAGAGAGAATAAGAGATGAGAAGTGAGAGGTGACTGAGAGACTGAGGGATGAGAATTGAGAGGTGAGAGATGAGAATTGAGAGGTGAGAAATGATTTGTGATAGGTGAGGTGTAAGTGAGAGACTAAGAGATGAGATTTCTGATCGCCAAACTTGTCAATGCCTGAAATAGGTTGACCACTTTTAACAAAAATTTAGCAACAAAAATAGTTAAAAATGGCAACAAGAGAAAAATTTAAAATGACAATTGCTGAAAGAAGGAGACGGAATTTCAGCGACAGTTTCAAGATTCAGAAAGTAAGAGAATTAGAAACGGGCAAAACAAAAATTTCCGAACTTTGTAAACAATATGAAGTATCAGACACGAATGTATATCGGTGGCTAAACAAATTTGGAACAATGAAAGACAAAAAAGAACGGCTTATTATAGAGACAGATAGCGACACAAAACAATTATTAGAACTAAAGAAGAAGGTGGCAGAACTTGAACAGATTATTGGACAAAAACAGATTATCATTGATTTTAAAGATAAGATGATTGAGTTAGCTGAAGAAGCCTATGGAGTAGATATTAAAAAAAAATATTCTACCCAACAGTCGAATTCTTTTGGTACCACAGAGAGCAATACAGATTCAGTATGAACAAGCTTTATAAAAGTATAGGTATCAGCAAACAAGCTTTTCATCAGATGAAGGATAGAGAATTAATTGTACGCTCTGAAAAGAAGCAGTTATTAATGTTAATTTACCAGATTCGCAAAGATCACCCAACAATGGGAGTGAGAGACATGTATTATAAATTACATCCTCAAACTATGGGACGAGATAAGTTTGAAGAGTTTTGTTATAAAGAAGGATTGATGGTAAAAAAAGTTAAAAATTGGCGTAGGACTACTGATAGCACAGGAGTTATCCGGTTTGATAATTTACTGGCAAACATGTGTTTAACAGCAATTAATCAAGCCTGGCAAAGTGACATCACATACTTTGAAGTTGGAGGAAAGTTCTATTATATCACCTTTATTGAAGATTCATTTTCAAGGCGAATTTTGGGCTATTCCGTATCAAAAAGTTTAACAACCGAACAAACTACTTTACCAGCCTTAAAAATGGCTATCAGGTTAAGACTCAAAGAGAATACCATTGTTGTAGGTGTTGTTTTTCATTCAGATGGAGGCGGTCAATATTATGATAAAGAATTTTTGAAGTTAACAAGCAATATAGGGATTATAAATAGTATGTGTGAATATCCCTGGGAAAATGGAAAAGTTGAAAGGTTAAATGGGGTAGTTAAAAATAACTATCTAATACACCGAGACATAAATAGCTTTGAAGAACTACAAAAAGAGGTTGACCGAACAGTGTTACTTTACAACAAGGAAAAACCCCATATTGAGTTACAAAGAAAAAGTCCAAATGAATTTGAAAAATATTATATTTGCACTGGACAACAATCCGACGGTGACAAGTCAACGACGGAATTAAAAACTCAGAACCAGGAGGGCTTTTCAGCCCTTCGGGCTGAGGACAACAATCCTTCTGGTTCTAATATCGCTCCAGAATTAAAAACTCAAAAGATGAAAATAAGTGAGTGAAAACGGTCAACGCTATTCAGGCATCAACACCCTACTACTCATCGCTCAATTCTCACTACTCATCGCTTTTTTGCCTTTTTACTTTAGCCTTTATCCTTAAAAACCCATGCACATCCTCACTATAGACGTAGAAGACTGGTATCATCTGATAGGAAACCGTTATTTCTCAAATCCGGATAACTGGTATGATAATGAATCCAGATTATTGAAAAATCTGGAAAGAATTATTGCATTGTTGGAAAAATATAATCGCAAAGCTACTTTTCTTGTCCTGGGATGGATTGCAGAAAAATATCCATCGGTAATTAAACTATTAGTACAAAATGGTTTTGAAATAGGCAGTCATTCTTATTTGCACAGAACAACCAGATTTTTAAATGAAAAATCCTTTTTCGCTGATACTGATAAAAGTATAAAAATTATTGAAGACAAAAGCGGAAAGAAAGTTGAATGTTATAGAATGCCTGCTTTTTCAATTGACAGGACAAATAAATGGGTATATGATATTTTAGCAGAACTGGGTATAAAATATGATGCTTCCCTAACCGCTGTAAATAGAAGAAATAAGCATATTTATCCATATCAAATTAAAACTCCAAATGGAAATTTTATAAAAGAATTACCTGTGTCAACCTTCAGATATCTGGGAATGAATTTTAATTTAGGTAGCGGGTATTTCAGAATGTTTCCGTTAAAGAAAATTACACAATCCCTTAAAAAAGAAAATTATAATTTACTCTATTTCCACCCGCGCGACTTTGACCTCCAAACTCCGGTTAGTCTAAAAGTTAGCTTATTTCAAAATTTTAAAAACCGCATTGGTCTTAAGCAAAGTATTAATAAGTTTGAAAACATTCTAAATAATTTTGAATTCACTGATATTAAAGAAGCAAGTCAAAAAATTGACTGGATGAAAGTTGATACCCTTAACTTATAAATGCGAACCAAGGCTTGAAATAGGTTTTTTTTACCACTAAGGGATAACACCCAATTAGATACAAATCAAATTAAAAATTTAACATCGAATTTTACTAATTAAAATTAGTTCAATTAGCGTAATTCGATGAAAGAAATCATTGTTTTATGACAACACCTAAGCTTCTCATAGCATTTTTACTCATTTCTGCGGGCTTCAATACACTGACAAATGCCCAGAACTCTTTTCTTCCTTTAAATAAAACCTATAACAGGAATATTTATAAAGAAGTCTATTCTTCTAAAATTTATTATCATACCTCTGTTAATCCGTTTTATATTCCGGAACTAAAAAAGGTAATCAACTATGATTCTCTACAAAACACATTAAGCATAGAAAAGTCATTTAACAAAACCTGGAAACAAAAAGCATGGAATAAATTCCTTAATGATGATGTGGTAACTTTACACCGTAAAGATTTTGACATTGCTGTAAATCCGTTAATGAACTTTGGTTTGGGTTATGACTTTGCTGATAGTAAAAGCACATGGGTCAACACAAGGGGGTTGGAGATAAAAGGAAGAATTGGTAAGAACTTTTGGTTTTATACTAATTTTTATGAAAATCAGGCTGTTTTCCCTGAGTATATGAATACTTATATCCATAAATGGAGCGTGGTTCCGGGACAGGGAAAAGTCAGGGGATTTGGTGATGATGGATTTGATTATGCTGCCGCAACTGCTTACCTAACAATGAATGCAGGAAAACATTTTTCTTTCCAATTAGGTCATGGAAAAAATTTCCTCGGAGATGGCTACAGGTCTCTCTTGTTATCGGATAACGCTTTCAATAATCTGTTTTTAAAAGCTTCTGTAAACTTCTGGCATATCAAGTACATGGTTTTATATAACCAGTATATTGATATTGGTGAAAGTAAGCCAAACATTGGTTACCCTCGAAAATACAGTACAGTACATTATTTGAGCTGGACAATATCCAAAAGAGTGAATCTTAGTTTTTTTGATGCTATCATCTGGCAAGCCACAGATAGTACAGGCACATACCGGGGTTTTGATTTGCAATATCTGAACCCTATTATCTTCATGAGGCCGGTAGAATTTAGTATTGGCTCTCCGGATAATGCATTAATGGGCTTAAATCTTAGTGTTATTGCAGGTAAACATAATGTTTTCTATGGCCAGCTTATACTTGATGAATTTAAATTATCAGAAGTTACCGGTGGAAATGGATGGTGGGGCAATAAACAGGGTTTTCAGCTTGGTTTTAAGGCTTATGATCCTTTTTATATTAATAACCTGTATTTTCAAACTGAATACAATTGGGTAAGGCCATATACTTATTCACAACGTGATCCATTAAAAAATTACGGACATTACAACCAGCCATTAGCACATCCTCTGGGAGCAAACTTCTGGGAATGGGTCAATATAGTACAATATAATTATAAACGATTTTTCTTCAAGGTTCATTTACAATATTCCTTATATGGTGAAGACCCTCAGGGAAAAAATTTTGGCAAGGATATTTACAAATCTTATGAAACACGCGTATGCGAATATCACAACCATGTCGGACAAGGGATTAAAACAACGGTGTTTTTTAACAACCTGAATATTTCTTACCTGATAAACCCTGCTTATAATTTAAATTTTAGCGTAGGATTCACATATCGTTACCTTAAAAACGACCTTAGAAAAGAACAAACCTCATATTTTTATTTTGCACTACGAACTTCATTAAATAACCTATATTATGATTTTTAATCAATTTCCCGATTTTCGCACACATAAATAAACTTGAAAGTTTCAAGATATAAAAATTTGTTAAAAAGTTTTATAAGATAATAATATAATGGGCTCATCTTGGCTCAATGGAAAAAATGGGTGTATAGAATTATATTAGTATAATTGCATTATTCGATTATGCATTTTTTTTAATCCCGAAGGGATTGCATGTTTATAGCATTAAAAATCCCATTTGTTAATACGACCCCGACGGGGTCGAATATTTTATCTTTATTTGTTTTTCTATAAACATTTGAATCCTTCGGATTCTATGAAAAAAGTGAGCGGCTTGGATTGCGGGATTTTATTGTTGCTTAGAGATTCTTGTGGGAATTCTAAGAAGTCTTGAACTTTGGGTTCTTTTGGTTCAAGCCAAAAGAACAATTAAAAACCTTTTTAAATATTTTTGTTTAGGATGTCCCAATGCGGAAATCAGGAAATTATTAAACGAACACAATATTGAATTTGATGAAAAATATTTATTGTGATTCAGCTTCTTCGGAGTTGTTGATACGCGTATGTTTTCCACAGGTTCACCCAGTGGAATAAATCGAAGATTTTGCTTTGCTATTCCACTGGGTAAACCCGTGGCTATTATTGTTA
>CAZREZ010000192.1:0-6054 GCA_964599115.1 uncultured Bacteroidales bacterium | reverse complement strand
AATGCCCTCGCTTTTTATTGCAGCAAGAGATTCTAAAAGAATTCTAAAAGGTCAGGGTGGGTATTTGAAGGATCGGCCGATTAAAAATCAACACCCGTAAGGAAAAATGAAAATCTGTAACGAAAAAAAATCTGGTGCGATTAAACCATAAAAGATCAGGTTATATTATGCTGTTATTCTGTATTTTATATCTTGAAAAATTCAACTTTATTTATGTGTGCGAAAAACAGGAAAATAATATTAATGTTGATTTTTTAAGTATATCAGGAGGATATTATTTATCTTTAACAAGATATTTATTCTTAAAACAGGAATTAATTAGAAAAAACGAATTTTTATGAAAACATCATCAGTCAGAATAATTATCGGTGTTTTACTTTTTTCAATTGCTTTTACATTTATTGAAAGCGCCGTAGTGGTTTATTTAAGGGAACTTTATTATCCCGATGGTTTTTATTTTCCTTTAAAATTAATTGATTTCAATATTGCCATTATTGAAATTTTACGTGAAGCTGCCACAATTATTATTCTTATATGTATTGGGATTGCAATGGGTAGAAGCAGAACAGAAAAATTTGCATATTTTTTATATTCTTTTGCTGTTTGGGATATATTTTATTATGTATTCTTAAAACTTTTTCTGAACTGGCCCGAATCGTTTTTTACATGGGATATTCTGTTTCTTATACCTGTAACATGGGTTGGCCCTGTGATTGCTCCGGTAATAAATTCGTTGTTTATGATTTTACTTGCAATAACAATAATATATTTTACTGATAAAGATGCTAAAGCAAAAATTTCAAAAATTGAATGGATATTACTGATTTTTGGCTCATTGGTAATAATTTATTCCTATACCGAAGAATACATGATTTTTATGAATAAATATTTTTCTTTTAAAGAATTATTCATTTATCCCGATCAAAGCGAAATAATAAAATATTCCACAATATTTATCCCATATAATTTTAACTGGTTAATTTTTGGAGCAGGACAGTTAATGATATTTGCGGCTATTGTCTTATTTTATTTTAGGATGATTAAAAAATTAACTTAAGTATTGGTTTTAGAGTTTTAGTATTTAACTTTCTCCAATAACACTGAAAAACTTCTCTTTATAGTTGGATATTCAATTATTTTAAACCCTGTATTTTGAGCAATCTTAATTGATTCATAAAAATATTCTTTTGAGATATGAAATTTTGGTTCGGCAATTAACATTTTACCGCCTTTTTTTAATGACCTGTGAATTTCCGTGAAAAGTTTTTCTTTGTTCTTTACTTCATGCACAACTGCAAAAGCCAGAGCAAAATCAATTTGTCCGATCAGGTCATTTATTTGCAGGGAATTTGATGTGCATTTTCGGCATTCAATTATATCGCTAAGTTTTGCTTTTTTAGCTTTTTTCCCCAGCGAGTTTATCATTTTTTCCTGAAGGTCAATACAAATAACACTTCCGTTAATACCTGCAATCCTTGCAAGAGGCAGACTGAAAAATCCCATTGCACATCCAATGTCAATAACTTTCATACCTGACTTTACATATTTCCCAAGTATTTTCTCAGGATTTTGTGCAAATTTCCTTATCGGGCTTGCTAATAAATATCCTACCCATATAGGGCAAACATGTTCTTCCATTTTTATGTTTTTATTATTATTGACGATAAAATTAACTTTTATTGCATATACAAAATTAAAAATGTTTAAATATATATTGAAAATAAAACATCGGACGCCTTACGGTCGTGAGGGGTATAAGGGTATAAAGGTATAGGGGTAGAAATGGTAATTCGGTAGTCATTCGATAGTCGTTCGGTGGTCATTCAGTGGTCATTCAGTGGTCATTCAGTGGTCATTCAGTGGTCATTTCCCTTATTTTCCCTATTACCCATATTTCCCTTATTTCCTTTTAAGTATATTATAGAAACAGAATGTGAAAATGGCTTAGATTATTATACTGTTATTTTTCATTAAATTTGCAGTTAAACAAGAATGTACGGGTAATATTCCGATTATGTCGCCAACATTAAAATCATAAAAATATTTTTCAGGCATTTTAATAATTCCATGCTCCTGCGAAACCGAAGATAAATATGCATCTGGTACCGGAGCGCTCCAGTTATTGTTTTCAATTTTAACAATACATCCGAAAATCTTATAACCATCATCAGAAGTAATAAATTCTTTTGAAAAATGAATTGCCCCACCATAAATTACGATTTCGTTCCTTTCAGGGTGTTTTGCAACAACCGGACAAGCCATTGCTACTGCAATTTCATCGGTAGCGCAACTTCCGATATAATATTGCATAACATCATAGAATACAAAATTTCCGGGACGTATCTCGTTAATACCCCGAAAGTTTTCGGAAAGGCTGCATGAAGGAGTATCACCATAAGAAATTATTAAATTATGCCAATTGTTTATATATTTTTCTTTTAAACGGCTTAATTGAACAATCGTTTTCTTTTGTATTTCAAGAATCTCATTTTTGTCTTGTGCAAAATATGTATGCCCTGCATGTGCCAAAAATCCCTTAAAAGTAAGTTTCGGATTAGATTTAATAATTGCAAGGATTTTGTCAATTTCAGTAGTATTTTCCGAAGATAAACCGGTGCGGTGGTAACCTGTATCAATCTTAATAAATATTCCTGTGACGTAAGTTAAATGATTAATTAAAAATTCTGTAACTTCAGCAGATTCAACCAAAAGGTTTAAGCTGATATTTCCGGCGAGTTTATTAATTATATCAGTTTCTAAAATGTTAACAGGAAAGGCAATTGTGATGTCGTCCCATGCGTTTTTAGCAAAATAATTTGCCATTTCCACAGATGAAACCGCAATAGAATTTATTCCAAAATCCCTGAACCAGCTCCCGATTTCTGCTGATTGATGGGTTTTAAAATGAGGTCTTAACTTAAGGTTATGCCTTCGGGCTTTTAACGCCATATTTTTAATATTTTGAAGGCACTTTTTTTTATCAATAAGAAAAGTAGGGCTAATTATTTTTTTCAAGCAAATAAATTTTTTAATAAAACAATTTTTTCATTGTTTTAAGATTTTAAAATTAAAAATATTATTTTTTGTTTTAACTGTCATAATATATAAACCATCTTTAATTGACACAGTCGGGAAAACAACAATTTTATTCAAACCTTTTAATAATCTGAATTCTTTATTAAATACTGTCTGACCAATCAAATTAACCATATTAACCTGACAAAAATCGTTTATCTCAGATGGAATCAACAGATTAATTTTATCATAGAAAGGATTAGGCATTATTTTAATTTGATTGTTTTTAATATTGGAAGTATTTTCAAGTGATGTATAAATTGTTGAGTCATAGCAAACAGTAAGAATACCACCTGATAAATATCTTTCTTCTGCTGGTATTTTACCGCTTCCGATTTCATTTGGAATACCAACTGAAGGCAATTGATCAATAATATTCCAAAAAATTGGGATTGAATCAAGGTAATAGGTAGTATCTGGCAGGTCATTGGTTCCGGATGGAATTATTGTTCCTTTAATATTATTTCCAAATTCAAAATGGTTAGTTCCGGTTAAAATATAGTTACCGTATAATATTTGTTCGTTAGTAACTTCATTGCCCACGAAATTTTGCCTGCTTGTTTCTAAGGTTGTATTAGTAGTCATGATAATTCCGTAAAGCTCTGCACGATTCCTAAAAAATGTATTATATGGACCTGACGGACCCCAGTAATGATCAATAATAATATTCTGAACAATATTTCCTTCAAAAAGATTTGAAAAAGCATAATGTCCATGCAAAGAAATATCACCTGAGAAATCATGAATAGGCTCGGAACGATAAGGTTCAATAGAATAATTATATCCGAAAACATTTCCGTTAGCTCCTGTCTTTACCATCAAAGCATGACGCAAATGTTTTAAAATGTTGTTTTGCACTAAACATTCACCGGAATGATGATTAAGAGTAATTCCATATCCTCTTGTCCCTGCTCCGTCATAAGTAAATGCATGGTGGATATAACATCCTGTAATCTCAATTTGTGTACTTTGTGCGATATATATATGACTGCCGACACTTTTATCGCTTTCAACGCCTTTTACCCAGCATTGAGCGGCAAAACCGAATGACATGTTTGATCCGGCGCTTTCTTTGGGTTCATCTGCACGGATAATTTTTAAACATTCAATACCGACATTGTATTTAGGTTCAATTTTACGGATTTCAAGATTTAATGAAGTGTCATAATCAATTCTGAGAGCACGGTCAATATAAATTGAGTTACCAGAAATATTATTGATTTTAACAATTTGTCCCACTGAGTATTGTGCCCAGGTAGCAGGACTGATATCCCAATCTCCGTTTAACTGCCTTATTTCAGCATAATTGCCGGGGCTAAATTGCTGGGTATTTTCAACGGTAAAATTAGTTGAGCCTTTTTCAAAACCGGTTATAATTCTTGTAAAATCTTCTGTTTGTCCTTTGGAAATATTTATGCAATTTATCGGTTCGCCGGCAAGGTCAAATATTAGTGCTGTTGAGTCGGATGTTGCTCCGCGGATTATTATGCTGTCAGGTAAATTTAATGGTGAATTAATTAAATAATTACCTTCCAGAAAATATACAATTCCCATATATCCGTTTAATGAATTAATAGCATCAATTATTGCTTGATGATCATTTGTAAGACTATCACCCAAAGCACCAAAATCTTTAACATTTACTATAATTGCAGGTTCGGGTTTATCTCCCTGGTATCCAACACCACTCCAATCAACTCTTATTGAATCAGGAATAACCTGGGCAGTGACCAGGGTGGAAATAGTGAACAGGTATAATATTAATTTAAACCTCCTAACGCAGCTTTTAGTCACAACCCAATTTATATTGAATAATGAATAAGGAACACCGATTTTTGATTTTTGAAGTTTACTTCGTAAATCGCTATTCGTAAATCCTTGTTCGATATTCAGAAAAAATAAAAAAATCATCATGTATATAAATTATAGTTAATAAGTATGTTACAGATGCAATATTTCAAAAACTTGTTAAAAAACAAGATTTTATTTTATAAAAACCTGACTGAGTCTGAAAGACCTGACAGAGTTTGTAATTCGAAAATTTTTTAATAAATCAGGTTAACAAATTTAATATTTTTTTTAAGCAAAGTCAATTTTTTTCATCTGATTTATAACATATTTTTTAGATTTGACGTTAGTTTATAAACTTATTTAACATGAAACATACATGAGAGGTATAATTTAACACACAAGAGAATGATTATATAATGACATTAGAAACTTGAATTGATAAAATGTAATCCATTAAAAATGTATAAACTACAAAAATATAAACAGATGAAAATAATTTTTTTATTAGTAATTGCAGGTTTAACGTTTGGTATGCTAACGTCTTGTAAAGATAATCCTGATACATCAAAAACGGTAATAACCGAACGCATCCAATACGATGTTAATATCAAAAGCCCTAAACCTGATTATGACAGCTGGGTACAAAATATTGAAAGTCGCAAACGTATGGCTTTTGTGAATATGATTATGGATGCTGCTTATTCAGGGAAAATTCAGGCTTATGATTATTTTAATAATCCGCTTACAGTTGAGCAGGTAAAATCAATTGGCGTTGATACAATTTATCAAACTTTAATGAGAGTATATCCTCCTTATGATGAATATGATACTGTAATTGTTTCCAAATTTGAATTAAAGGATATTACAAAAATCCGCTTCCTTGAAGAATGGTATATTGATGAAGATAATCTAAAGATTGAGAAAAAAATTACCGGCATAGCACCGGTTATTGAAAAGTATGACCTAAGCGGAAATTTATTAGGTTTTCAGCCATTATTTTGGTTGTATTTGGATAAAAAATATCCAATAGGTAAGGATTTCTCAAATTAAAAGCACCAAATAACAAATAACAAATAAATTCCAAATATCAATGTTCAAATGTTCAAAACAACTATAAAACTGTTTTGGTCATTGTCCCGAGTACTCAGCGATTTTTTAAGTATAATTTAGTTTAGTAATTCCTTTATT
>CAZREZ010000191.1:0-6103 GCA_964599115.1 uncultured Bacteroidales bacterium | reverse complement strand
AATATAAAATTATTGAACATGAATTAGAGAGATTTGAACTTGTAACTTTTATTTGTGGACGCGATAATTCGACATTAGATGGAATGTGTGTATATAGAATAAGCCCAAAGGGAATTGATTTTGTGCTTCAAGAAAGGTCTGTATCTGAATTATATGAAAAGAAAATAAAACAAGAAATAGAATCAAATATTAACATTGAAAACTTAATTATTAATAATGATTCAACTGTCAGGAAAATAAATCAAAATACCAACAGGATTAAAAGTTTAACTTATAGTAAAAAAACAAGAATATTTAAGTGGGCATTAGCAATAATTGGAGCTATTGCAGCTATGGCTACAATTTATGAAATATTTATTAAATCCCATTAAACGAAGTCAATAAAAAAACAAAAACCAGTATGGATATTAAATTGATGGCAAAATAGTTGGTTTTTAAATAATTAAAGATAAGAAAGATAAAGAAAGTAGAAATAGTATTGGTATAACTATTGAAGATAAACTATCAAAAGAAGGTGTAATTAAAAATGTATCATGCAAAATATTTACAACAAGATTATTGAAATAAAAAACAGTGGCAAAAAAGCTGCTCTTTGCATCATTACCGGGACAAAAGGTTCTACCCCGCGAAAAACCGGCTCTAAGATGATAGTATTTGAGGATAAAAGTATATTCGGTACAATTGGTGGAGGAAGTATTGAATTGCAGGTTATTAATGATGCTATAAATGTGATCTCAGCTAATTCTCCCGGAAAATTTTCATACAATTTAGAAAAAGACTTTGATATGCACTGCGGCGGTTATGTTGAAGTCTATATTGAACCAATATCAAGTACTAAAAAACTTTTTATCTTCGGTGCCGGACACGTTGGAAAGGCAGTAGCAAAATTCGCTTCTCAATTCGGATTTAATATTACGGTATTTGATGAGAGACCTGAAATTTTTAATGATTTGAAAATACCAAATACAAGCTTTGTTACCAACAATTATTTTAAGGCAATTGACCAAGCCCATTTTGATGATAACACTTACATAGTTGTAACCACTCCAAAACATGAGTATGATGAGGACATCACAGCTATATGTGCTAAAAAGCCGCATGCTTATCTTGGAATGATAGGTAGTGAGAAAAAAGTAGCAACAGCAAAACAAAAATTCCTTCAGGAGAAAGATTTGATTGAAAAAGAAATTGAAAAAATTGATATGCCAATAGGAATAAAATTCAATGCTCAAACACCTGAGGAAATTGCTATAAGTATTGTAGCAAAGCTAATTGACATTAAGAACTCTTTTGAATGATAATGAAGAACTCTACCAATATTATTAAATTTGTATTGGACGACAAAATTGTTGAGCTTAACCTAAGCAATCATCCACAATTTAGACCAACTACAACTATTTTAAATTATTTGCGGTCGCTTCCAAATCATAAAGGAGTAAAAGAAGGGTGTGCCGAAGGTGATTGCGGAGCATGCACAGTTGTTTTAGGTGAGCTTAACGAAAACAACAAAATCTCATACAAATCAGTTACTTCCTGTATAGTTTTCCTGCCGGTAATCCATGGCAGGCAATTAATTACAGTTGAAAACATCGCTCAAATAAAAGATAGTAAAACTATTTTACATCCAATACAACAAGCTATTATAGAAACCAATGGAAGCCAGTGTGGTTATTGCACTCCCGGTATAATAATGTCGCTTTTTGCTCTTTACAAAAATTTTGATAATCCCTCACGGGAAATAGTTGAAGATGCCCTTACCGGCAACCTATGCAGATGCACCGGATATAAACCTGTAATTAATGCAGCAGTCAAAACTTGTACAAAAAACGGAATTGATCATTTTACCGATAAAGAACCCCAAATTATAAAATTACTTGAATCAATAAACTCAAAAAATCAACCTATCTCAATTGTATCCAAACATCAAAAATATTTTCGTCCTTTGACATTAAAACAAGCATTGATATTAAAAGAAAAATATGCGTCAGCAATCCTCATTAACGGAGCATCGGAAATAGCTTTAAAACAAACAAAAAACAAAGAGTTATTATCTGAAATAATTGATATATCAAGCATTGAGGAAATTAAATATTTTTCTGAAGACAATAATTATTTTTATTTCGGGACCGGTTTTACTCTTGAAAAATTAAAAGCAATCAGTAAAATTAATCTGCCCCCGCTTTACAATATTTTGAAATTTTTCGGCTCGCTACAAATAAGAAACACGGCTACTATAGGGGGAAATATCGGTTCGGCTTCACCAATCGGCGACCTGCTGCCTTTGTTATTTACTTACAAATCAAAAATTAAACTTAAAAGTTCAAAAAATGAAAGAACAATAAAAATATCCGAATTTATCAAGGGATACAGGTCAACGGATATTCATACAAATGAAATAATTACGGAAGTGATAATCCCGAAACCACAAAAAGGAGTAACCATAAAGTCTTACAAAATCTCAAAAAGAAAAGACCTTGATATTTCAACAGTTTCAGCAGCTTTCAGAATTGAATTTGATAATAATAAAATCATTAAAGATATAATCTTAGTTTTCGGAGGAATGGCTGAAATAACAAAACGGGCAAAAAAAACCGAGAACTTTCTTTTAAACAAAAACTGGAACAGGCAAAATGTTGAACAAGCAATGAACATACTTTATAATGAATTTGAACCTATTTCAGATGCAAGAGCCGAATCAGATTCAAGGAAGATTGCCTGTAAAAATCTGTTATTAAAATTTTGGCTGGATATCAAACTTTGATTTTTGACTAAACCATTTATGAAAAATTTAGCCCATGATAGCATCATCAAACATGTAACCGGAGAATCCGTTTATGTGAATGATATTCAGGTAAATAGCCAATTACTTCACGGAAGGATAGTTTACAGTAAATTCGCTCATGCTAAAATAATTTCTTATGATCTGAGCAAAGCAAAAAATTTGTCAGGAGTTCATGCTGTTCTTGATTTTCAAGATATTCCCGGCAAGAATCAGATTGGTCCTGTTATTAAGGATGAATTTTGCCTGGCAAAAAATGAGGTAACATTTATTGGTCAGGTTATATTTTTAATTGCTGCCGAAAACGAAGAAATAGCAATTGAAGCCGAAAAGCTGATTGAAATAAAATATGAAGAGTTAGAACCGATTCTTGATATTGAAACAGCAATTAAAAAAAATAATTTACTGGCACCGCCACGTAATATTGAATGTGGAAATTTTGAAAAAGCATTTATTTCATCAAAAAATCAAATTACAGGGGAATTAAAAACGGGCTCTCAGGAACACTGGTATCTTGAAACCCAGTCATGCCTTGTTATACCGGGAGAAGACAACGAATTAATAATTTACAGTTCAACACAGCATCCTTCCGAAACACAGTCTGTTGTTGCCGAAGTTCTAGGGATTAAAAAAAATGAGATTGAAGTTGAAGTTCGTCGTCTGGGCGGTGCATTTGGCGGTAAAGAAACACAGGCGAATCATTATGCTGCTTGGGCAGCCCTGCTTGCTAAGGCAACTAATCGGCCCGTCAAAATTCATCTGTCACGTGATGATGACCAAATAACAACAGGTAAACGACATCGCTTCCTCTCAACATATAAAGTCGGATTTAATGATAAAGGAATTATTAATGCTCTTCAGGTTGAACTAAATTGCGATGCAGGTTCTTCAAATGATCTTACTTTAGCTATTTTATCACGTGCAATGTTTCATGTTGATAACTGCTACTTTATACCAAACCTGAAAGTTACAGGCAAGGCATGGAGAACAAATCTTCCATCCAACACTGCTTTTAGAGGATTTGGAGCACCACAGGCTATGGCTGTAATTGAAATGATTATTGATATAATGGCAAGATTTTTAAAAAAAGATCCTGCGGAAATAAGGTATGAAAATTTTTATAAACTCAATTCAAATAATATTACTCATTACGGCGAAATAATTGAAAACAACAGGCTTTTTAAACTTTACGACCAACTGATAGAATCTTCGGACTATTTTAACAGAAGAAAAAAAATAAATAAATTTAATTCCGAAAATGAATTTTATAAAAAAGGGCTTGCTTTAACTCCTGTAAAATTCGGTATTTCTTTTACAACTTCTTTCCTCAATCAGGCAGGAGCACTTGTAAACATATATAAAGACGGTACTGTACTGGTTAATCACGGCGGCATTGAAATGGGTCAGGGATTAAATACAAAAATTCTTCAGGTTGCTTCAGGTGAACTTGGAATCAGTATTAATAAAATCAAATCCAGCCCTACTAACACCTCAAAAGTTCCGAACACTTCTGCAACAGCAGCTTCTACCGGTTGCGACCTGAATGGAATGGCTGTAAAAAATGCAATTGAAAAACTTAAATCGAGAATTACAAAAGTAGTTATTGAGGAATTTAACAAAAAATTTGAAGGCAAACCATCTGAAAAAGAAAATATTATTTTTAAAAATAATGAAATATCAGATATCACTAATTCTGATAAAAAAATATCATTTGACGAAATCATAAAAAAATCATACTTAAAACAAATCAGCTTAAGTGCGACCGGATTTTACAAAACTCCCGGCATTTATTTTGACAAGGAAAAAGCAAAAGGACACCCATTCAATTATTATGCATTTGGGATGTCGGTATCTGAAGTTTTACTTGACATATTAACCGGGCATCATGAAATTATTCGAACAGATATTTTACATGATGCAGGCGATTCAATAAATCCGCAAATTGACATCGGACAGATTGAAGGCGGTTTTATTCAGGGTGTTGGATGGTGCACTACAGAAGATATGAAATGGGACAAAAAAGGAAATTTATTAAATCATTCACCAGATACTTATAAAATACCGACTGTCAGGGATATCCCAAAGGATTTCAGAGTTGAGCTTTTAAAAGGTGTTCCCAATCCAAACACAATTAAAAAAAGTAAAGCAATCGGCGAACCCCCGTTCATGTTTTGTTTTTCGGTTTGGCTGGCAATTAAAGATGCAACTTCTGCTGTAAACAACCATAAAACCGAACCGGATTTTTCATTACCTGCTACAAATGAAGTTATTTTACAGACAATAGAAAAAATGCGAAAGAATTAATAAATATCAATTTTTATGCTATACCTGATTACTGCCATAATAATTTCAACAAGCATTTTTATAACTTTTAAATTTTTTAAAAAATTTAAAATTGATAATTATCAGGCAATTACTGTTAATTATGTAATTGCTTCGGCTTTCGGATTTTTGATTTATTCAGGTGATTTTACATTTGCCAGCATCCCGCAAAGAACATGGTTTCCGTATGCATTAATTGCCGGAATTTTATTTATATGCGTTTTTTTACTTTTTGCCCTTTCTTCACAAAAAGCAGGTGTTGCTTTAACAGCAGTTGCAAGCAAGATGTCTGTGATTATTCCTGTAATCTTCGGAGTGATATTATATAACGATTCCATGAATTTTATAAAAATCATTGGAATTCTTGCTGCATTAATTGCATTTTATCTAACCTTAAAAAAGAATAAAAAAATCAAGGTTTATTCAAGATATTTAATTTTACCTGTTTTGCTTTTTCTCGGAAACGGAATAACCGATGCCTTTTTAAAATATTCCGAACATAATTTTATCGCAAATGAAACAATCTTATTCCTTGCAACGGTATTTACAACTTCTTTAATAATCTGTATTTGTATTTCAACCGGAAGATATTTTATGTTCAAACAAAAAATACTCTTCAGAAATATTATCGGAGGGATCATTCTTGGTTTTTTAAATTTCAGCACAACATATTATCTAATAATGGCAATGGGTGTGTTTCAAAGCACAGTGCTGTTTCCGGTTCAAAATGTCGGAATAGTTGTTTTATCAGCTTTAGCAGGCTTTATAATTTTCAGAGAAAAACTATCGGTTATCAATTGCATAGGGATTCTCTTATCAATCATTGCAATTTTATTGATCGCTTTTGCGTAAAATTTTATTAATTTCACGTTTTTAAACTAGAACTGAGTTTAGCTCCTCATTAAGCAATTTAATATAAGCTAATTATTTAAACATGAAAACTAAACATAAAGTTATTTTTGGAAATTGTATGAGTATGGAAGAATTGCCAGATAATCTCTG
>CAZREZ010000190.1:3048-6123 GCA_964599115.1 uncultured Bacteroidales bacterium | reverse complement strand
TGGGATAATTTTTTTCAGGATGCAAAAAAATCAATTAATGAAATAATAATATCTCATCGTTTTGATAATAAAGTAATGACAAAAATCACTAAAACCATTAAGAAAAAAGACGAGAAATTTAAAAGTGTGGGTATGTCTGTTAGAGGACAATTGCATAAGGAATTTGTTTTCGGGGCGCATAAAAGACCTGTTATTTCACCTGACGGAAAATTTATTATTGATGAAAATAAATCAATAATTATTGAGAAAGATAAATATGGAAATGAAAAATATTATTATCACATCCGAAAAGCATTAACAGATATTAAAAACAAAAAACATATCAATAAAATTGTAGATGAAGGTATTAAAAAAAGAATTATTGACCATATTAAAGAAAATTATCCCGGTATTGATACAAATAATATTTTTGATGTCCCCAAAGATGCTTTCTTTAAAAGCGATGAAAACGGGATAATTCAATCCCGTATATTTCTGCCGAACAAAAACGGAAATCCTGTGCCGATAAAAAAGGTTCGTATAAGAGAAGAAATTGGAAATGCCGTAAAACTAAAAGAAATAAACCAATGGGTTAATCCTAGAAACAACCATCACATTGCAATTTATGAAAACAAGGATGGTGTATTATTTGAAAAGGTTATTACTCTCTGGGAAGCTGTTGAACGCAAAAAACAAGGATCACCGGTTATTGATAAAAATCCTTCGGATGGAAGCAAATTCATTCAATCATTAGAAAGAAACGAAATGTTTATTCTCGGTTTATCCTATGAAGAATTTAAAGACAATAAAAATAATAAGCTGTTTTTAAGTAAATATCTTTACAAAGTTGAAGCGTTGTCATCAAAATATTATGAAATGAGACATCATTTAGAATCAACACAAAAAAAAGAATATGCACCGTATTATTATAGAATTCAAAGCTTTGGGAAAGGAAAAACCAGTTGGAAAACATTTAATCCAATTAAAGTAAAAACTGGTGTATTGGGGAATATTGAATCTGTTTAATAGAACCTAAAACCAAGACTAAGACCTGTGCGGTTTAAACCCTATCAGGAATATAAATACCGAACAAATATGTCTGAAAAATTTCAAGAGAAATATCGCATACATTCAGCACGTTTAAAAAATTGGGATTATTCTGCTAAAGGCAGTTATTTTATTACCATTTGCACACAAAACAGGGAACATTATTTTGGTGAAATCAATAACGAAAAAAACGATCATATCATCAACAAAACCAAACCAATGGCAAACCAATAAATTCGGTGGTTTAATAAAAAATTCCGTTTCATCAATAATAAATCATTACAAAGGTCGTGTAACAAAATATGCAAACAAAAATAAAATTTTATTTCAATGGCAACCCAAATTTTATGACCGTATTATACGTGATGAAAAGGAATTAAACAGAATTCGTAAATATATCCACGAAAACCCTATGAAATGGGATTCGGACAAAAATAATTTTGAAAATTTGTATATGTAAAATTTAAAAACAAATTAATTTATTTTTATGCTAAAACGAATTTTATATTTTTCAAACCCCTATCATTTGTCGTTTAAAAATAATCAATTAATAATATCATCAAAGGATTCAGGGGAAACAAAACAGGCAGCAATAGAAGATTTGGGATTTCTGGTTTTGGATAATCAACAAATAACATTTACTCAATCTGTTATGCAGGCGTTAGCCGAAAATAATACAGCCGTTGTTTTTTGCAATAAAAAACATCATCCTTCAAGTATGTTGTTTCATCTTGACACAAACAGTATTCAAACCGAGATTTTCACTTACCAGATAAATGCAAACGAACCATTAAAGAAAAATATTTGGAAGCAGATTATTGAAGCAAAAATTAAAAATCAGGCAGCATTATTAAAAAATACCGGTAAAAACGAAAAACCATTATTATTGTTTGCTTCGCAGGTAAAAAGCGGGGATACAACAAATCGTGAAGCACAGGCATCAAGATATTACTGGCAAAATATTTTAAACATGGATGTAAAGTTTGATAAATTTACCAGACCTTTAATGGTTGGACTTAGTATAACAACTGCTTCTTTGGTCAAATGCTTTTCGGGGGAAATTAAAAAAATAAATTATCCTGAACTAAAAAATCAGATATAGGGTAATCTTATTAAAATGACTCAAAACCGTTTAAATGCATATCATATCATGTGGCTATTTGTATTTTTCGATTTACCAACAAATACAAAAACAGAAAGGAAATATGCAGCCGGATTTCGTAAAAAACTTATTAAGGACGGCTTTAGCATGATGCAATATTCAGTATATAACCGTCATTGTGCCAGCCGCGAAAGTGCAGACGTGCATATAAAAAGGGTTAAAAATTTTATAAAAGATTATGGTCAGATCAGTATTATGACGATAACGGATAAACAATACGGTAATATTATAAATTTCTGGGGCACCAAACAAAATCCCTTACCTGAAACCCCAAAACAATTGGAATTGTTTTAATTTTCCGGTATTTAATACGACCGATCATCCCGTAGAGACACGCTGTGGCGTGTCTCTACAACAAAAAAAATGGCAGAAGACCTTGTAAAAAGGTCAACCGCCATCCATTTTATAAATGATATTTCTTTCTGTTTTGTTTGATAATTAGAAGGTTTAAAACCAACTAATATCATTTATCCATTTTTTTAATCAAACCACAACAAGGGTTTATTATTTAAGTCGTGCAGATTTAATATCATTTATCCATTTTTTTAATCAAACCACAACAATAATAAAATTGGGTGAAAAAAGTAATAAAATATCATTTATCCATTTTTTTAATCAAACCACAACCAAGTTGAAGTTATATCGTCTTTGTTTTTTAATATCATTTATCCATTTTTTTAATCAAACCACAACAGGCAGAAGTCAAGTCTCTAATAGCTGAATAATATCATTTATCCATTTTTTTAATCAAACCACAACGAACTAAGAAAATTAATCAAAGAAGAAATTAATATCATTTATCCATTTTTTTAATCAAACCACAACGATAAGTTGGTTTACGAAACAGTTCTTTTAAATATCATTTATCCATTTTTTTAATCAAACCA
>CAZREZ010000190.1:0-2948 GCA_964599115.1 uncultured Bacteroidales bacterium | reverse complement strand
AATATCATTTATCCATTTTTTTAATCAAACCAATACGTCAAAGAACCTTTTGTAAAACTAATATAATTTTTTATAAATTTCAAATTAAAAAAAAGCAAGACCTACGAGATTTTATTAATAGGCAGATTATCAGTTTGTTGGTTTTTAAAGAATTAACTAAAATAAACCTCGTAGGTCTTTTTGCACATCAATTTTTTATTCTTTCAAATGCTTCGCAAGGAATTTTTCCATTGCCCTGTAAAAATCAAATCTGTTTTCTTCGTTTCTGAATCCGTGTCCTTCGTTGTCTTTAACCATATATTCAACATCAATACCACGTTTTTTTAAGGCATCAACAATCTGGTCAGACTCGTTTATATTTACTCTGGGGTCGTTGGCACCTTGTGCAACAAACAAGGGAGCCATAATTTTGTTTGCATTCAGTGCAGGAGAGGTTGCTGCAAACTGAATACTGTCAGTCATGGGATTACCAACCATTTCGTACATCATATCCAATAATGGTTTCCAGTAAGGCGGAATGGTTTTCAAAAAAGTAAATAAATTTGAAACACCTACATAATCAACGCCCGCAGCATAAAGGGTTGGGTTAACAACCAAACCTTGCAATGTTGCATAACCGCCATAGCTTCCACCATAGATAGCAATCTTATCAGGGTCGGCAATTCCTTTTTCTATCAGCCAGTTAACGCCATCGGTAATATCGTTTTGCATTGCAAGTCCCCATTGTTTGAAGGATGATTCCCAGAATTTTTTACCATAGCCGGTTGAGCCACGGAAATTCATTTGCAATACAGCATAACCTCTGTTAGCGAGAAACTGAATTTCAGGATTAAACCCCCATGAATCCCTGTGCCAAGGACCTCCGTGAGGATTTATTATTACCGGTAAATTTTTAGGTTCAACGCCTTTGGGTAATGTTAAATATCCATCAATAATATAACCGTCTCTTGCAGAATATTGAATGGGCTTCATAACAGCCATATCATCTTCATCTATCCATGGACTGATTTCATGGATTTTTTCGATTTTGTCAGTATTTTTATCATATAAATAATAAGTGCCCAACGAACGATCGCTGCTTGTTCTTATAATAAATTTATCTTCATTCTTAGTATAATCGGTAATGCCGATTTCGTACTGACCAAGTTCTTTTTTCAGTCGCTCAAGTAATTGTTTAAAATCATTATCAAAGTATTGCCTTTCCATTTTCCATGAAGTATAATATGCTGCCCAGAGCTTTTTATTCTTTCTTGAATACGACATTCTTGATACATCATAAACAGGATTTTCGTAAAGAACTTTAAGCTCTTTGCCGTTTGCAATGTCAAAAATTACAGCAGCACTTTTATCCCTGCCAAGATTAGATGTTGCATAAACATTTTTATTATCAAACGTAAAAAAGTTAAGATTTACCTGCTCTTTAAAATTAGTAGTTAATACAGGTTTGAATTCGTCATCTTCAGTTTCACGATACTGTATTTGAGTATTTATACCGTCAACTATTGCATAGGCAACTCTCAATTTGCCAGCATGGTCAGTCATCCATCCCTGGATATTTCCGGGGTTTTCTGCCAGCATTGTCATTTCGCCTGTTTTAATGTTCAAACGATAAGGATCAAACACTGTTGCATCTCTTTTGTTCAGTCCAATTATTACTTCATCCGGAATATCTTCCAGATCATCAATAATTTGAGTTCTAACATCTTCAAAGCATGTGAGGCACTTAAGGTTTTTTCCGTTATAATCAACGCCATACAATGCAAAATTCTCATCACCGCCTGTATCTTTCAGAAATAAAACTCTTTTATTGTTTGCCCAAAAATATCCTGCTATGTCCCTGTCTTTTTCGCTGGTCAGTCTTCTGGCTTTTTCACTTCCTATCTTCTGAACAAATATATTCATACGACTTTCATAGGGTGCCAGATAAGAAAAATATTTCCCGTCAGGTGAAATTTGATAACTTGATTTCTCGGGATTTTTAAAGAAATTTTCCAAAGGAATTTCTTTTTGACCCATTACTTTGTTTAATCCACCAATAAACATTGATGTTGTAATAATTGTTACTGCTATCAGTAACGAAATTTTTTGTTTCATAATTTAATTTTTAAGTTTGTAATTCAGATGTTATTTAATTTTGATAAATATTATCAATTATCTATTTTTGTGCCAGATTTTTTATTGTTTTGACAATTAGTGTCTTATCCAAATACATTTTAATTTGGTTTTTTATAAACTGTACGATTTTACAAAATTATGTTCATAATCGTTCAAATTTAAAACCGGTAAAGTTATAATATTTTATAAAAGGAATAATTATTTATTAAATTCGTTTTAAATTTACAGTTTAATTCATACACATAAAACAACTTAGCTTAAGTGATAGTTAATAAGTTTGCAGTCCATACGGACTCCTTTCAGTCGTCGGCAGTCGGCAGTCAGCAGTCAACAGTCAGCAGTCGGTATTGACAATTAGGCAGTTGATATGTTATAAATAAAGAATTAATTAATCTAATCATATGGCAACGGGATTCAGAAACTTAATAGTTTATAAAAAAGCATTTACGCTTGCAATGGATATTTTTGAATTGACAAAAACATTTCCGAAAGAAGAGCAATATGGTTTGATATCACAAATTAGAAATTCATCACGGTCAGTTTGTTCAAATATTGGAGAAGGTTACCGTAAGAGAAAATACCCGGCTCACTTTATTAGTAAAGCATCCGATGCTGATATGGAAAATACGGAAACTCAGGTTTGGTTTGATTTTGCATTAGCTTGTAAGTATATTGATCTTGAAAAGTTTAATAATCTTAACAATCGCGCTGAAGAAATTGGGAAATTATTAAATCATATGATTATAAATCCTGAAAAATATAAATAGGACGGTAGTTTGCAGTCCATACGGACTCCTTTCAGTCGTCGGCAGTCAGCAGTCGGCTATTAATTG
>CAZREZ010000189.1:0-6131 GCA_964599115.1 uncultured Bacteroidales bacterium | reverse complement strand
TGGCGGGTTACCAAATCGTCAGGAGGTCCCTCAGTCGCTGCGCTCCTTCGGGATGACACTTGAAAGAAATTAACTTTTTTGAGATATTGAGCTTGCCATTAAACGAGAAATGCAAAATTAACTAAAGAATAATAGTTTGCCTTGATTTATTTTAAAAAAATACTTATCTTTGCCTTGATTATTTTAATATTATGTTATATCTTTGCTTTGATAAATTTTAATTATCACATAAAGTAACTATGAAAAGGCACATAAATAAATATCTGATTAACTGGAAAGCAGACATTAAACGCAAAGTATTGCTATTAAGAGGTGCAAGGCAGGTTGGCAAAACATATTCGGTAAGGGAGTTGGGTAAAAGTTTCCGGTATTTTCTTGAAATTAATTTTGAGTCAGACCGGAAAATACACCAACTTTTCGCGGGTGATCTAAATCCTATAGAAATTTGTAATAACCTCTCTGTCTATTATAACATTCCAATAATAGATGGTGAAACCTTATTGTTTTTTGATGAGATTCAAGCTTGCGTCCCGGCGATGTCTTCGTTACGGTTTTTTTATGAAAAACGCCCAGGTCTTCACCTTATCGCTGCCGGGTCATTATTGGAATTTGCTTTATCGGAGCTTCCTTCTTTCGGGATGGGCAGGATTGACTCTCTTTATATGTACCCGCTTTCATTTGATGAATTTTTATTGGCCAACAACGAAGAAAAATTATATGACATAAAACAAAATTCCAGTCCGGAAAAACCAATTAATGATGTTCTTCATAGCAAACTTTTAAATTATTTCAGGCAATTTATGTTAACAGGCGGATTGCCTGAAGTTATAAATACTCTGATTGAAACCGGCGATTTACTAAAATCCCAAAAAGTATTAGACAACTTAATTAACGGATTGGATGATGATTTTGCCAAATATAAAAAACGTGTTCCTGTTTTCCGTATCAGGGAAGTGTTTGAAGCTGTTGTGCAGCAATCAGGCAGTAAATTTTTACTCTCAAAAATTGCGGGCAACTCAAATCATCAACAATTAAAAGAAGCATTAAAACTTCTGGAAATGGCAGGTCTTGTTTTTACAGTTACACATACTGCTGCAAATGGTTTACCACTGGGCGCACAAGTCAATAGTAAAAAATTCAAGGTACTTATGTATGATCAGGGTATTTTTCAGCGCATTTTGGGACTTGACTTATCCAGTCATCTGCTTGCTGACGATTTTTCCATAGCAAACAAAGGTGCCCTTGCCGAACAATTTGTTGGACTGGAAATTGTTAAATATTCTTCGGTCAATTCAAAACAAAAGCTGTTTTACTGGCATAGGGAAAAGCGTGGTAGTAATGCTGAAGTGGATTATATTATTCAGAATAAAGAAAAGATTGTTCCAATAGAAGTGAAATCGGGTACACAAGGCAAAATGCAGAGCTTGCATATCTTTTTGAAAGAAAAGAATATTAAAAGGGGAGTCCGTATTTCTTCTGAGAATTTTTGCAGTTATAAAAACATTAATGTTTTTCCACTTTACGCAGTTAATTAATGTGTTATATTTATAATTATAATCAGGGAATAACTGATTCGTGTTAATACTGTAATGGCTTACCGAAAACAAAAAGGATGTTCTAAACAAAATATAATATTTTAATTTCATCAACAATTTTCTTTACTTTCAAAACGGATAATCCATTGTGTTTAACGATGGTGGTTGTAATGATGGTGATAAAGGAAAGTTGTTCGAAGGTCCTAAATAAGGTTGAGGATAATAGGGGTTTACACCGTTTGAAACATTAATCTGTCCCCTGATAAATACATTTTCTCCGAGTTTGTAATCAATCCCAAAAATAAATCCTTTTCTGTCCAAATTAAATTCCCGTGTAGCAGGATCAGGAACATTCAGCAGGTTAATTTCTTTATATACAGCTCCTGTAAGCGTTAGTTTTTCATTTAACCGGTAAGCTCCTTCGAAATAAATAAATGCTCGTGTAAATGCTGAGCCATTTGTAGTAAACACATCGCTGTATAAAGGATTGTAAGAATATTTGCCAAAACTATTGTTGATAATTGCTCCGGCATTTATATTGAATCTTGGGCTAATACTGTAGCTTAAATGCGGGGCAAGATAAGTTCCGAAATAATTACCCGAACCGAATGAAGTTCCAAAGCTTGTCCCTACTTCAACTCTGAATTTAAGCTTTCTCTCTTTTAAAAAAGCAGCAATTTCTTTGGCATTAAAGTCTGAATCAGAATATTGAGTTGAATCATTTCCTGAATACAAAAATTTGTCTCCTTCAGGATTCTGGCTCAGAATCATCAAAGGAAGAAATAAAATAAAAGCAATAAATAATTGTTTATACATAACGCAGCAAATTGTTAGATAAAAGATAAAAGTAAAAAGATAAAAGTTTTAATTTGTAATATTATAAAGGACAAAAATAAAACAAAATTAAATAATAAAAAAATTCTGTTTACTTTTGAAATTTAAAATGAGTCTGGTTTAACCTGCATTATTTATAAAATTTCTCGCAAAGTCGCTAAGCCGCAAAGAATAAGTTAATTAGCAATAGGTGTTTAAAATATTCAATTTCATTATATAAAAAGTATTGCAGGTATTAAATTGTTTCAATTCAAATCTTTGCGCTTCTGCGTCTTTGCGTGATGAATTATTCAGGTTTAAAAAAGTCATCCGATGGCTATCATTTTAAAATTCATACTTTTTAGACCATAATCAAAAATTAATAAAAATGAAAGAAATGATTAATAAAAAAGAAGAAGCTAAGATAAGAAAAGCATTCAAGGATAAGAACTGGAATGAAATAAAAACTTATGACTCGTGGCAAGTATTTAAAGTTATTGCTGAGTTTGTGGAAGGTTTTGAGAAATTATCCAGAATAGGTCCATGCGTATCAATATTTGGTTCTGCAAAAACAAAATCAGAAAGCCGGTATTACAAGATGGCTGAAGAAATTGCATATCTTTTAACAAAAAAAGGATTTGGTGTGATTACCGGAGGTGGACCCGGAATTATGGAAGCTGCAAATAAAGGTGCTCATTTTTCAGGAGGAAAGTCAGTTGGTTTGAACATTAATTTGCCTAACGAACAAACACCTAATATTTTTATTGACCCTGATAAATTATTGGACTTTGATAATTTTTTTGTAAGAAAAGTTATGTTTATGAAATATTCTCAGGGGTATATTGTTTTACCCGGTGGCTTTGGAACACTTGATGAAGTCTTTGAAGCAATAACACTTATTCAAACCCAGAAACTTGTCCATTTCCCAATTATTTTGGTTGTTAATGATTACTGGAAAGGATTGGTTGATTGGATTAATGAAAAACTACTTAAAGAAGAAAGTATCAGCCCTGAAGACATGAATATATTCAAAATGGTTGACACACCCGAAGAAGCTGTGAAAAATATTGAAGAATTTTATAATAAATATGCTTTGAAACCGAACTTTTAAAAAATTGATATTTTAAAAACTTAACACTGTTTTGATTACAGAAATCCCTATAAAAATTATAACGATTGAAAACGATGGATGCCATATATTGGTTATACTGAAAATTAACGGTAAAAAGGCAAATCTGTTAATTGATACAGGTGCATCGCGAACTGTATTTGACAATACTAAAATCAAAAAATTTATTCCCAAAGATCATAAAGTTTTTAAAGATAATGAAAAGCTCTCAACCGGCATTGGAACAAATAGACTTGAAAGCCAGGTAACAGTGTTGAAAAGATTGGAATTAGGAGATGTTATTGTTAAAAATTACAA
This sequence comes from uncultured Bacteroidales bacterium, assembly GCA_964599115.1. Lineage (GTDB taxonomy): Bacteria > Bacteroidota > Bacteroidia > Bacteroidales > JADFUO01 > JADFUO01. Next base: position 2,357 of record CAZREZ010000189.1, on the reverse strand, counting down.
TGCTATTGTTCTTGACATGAAACATGTTATTCAGTCTTACTCATCTTTGAAACTTCCTGTAATTGACGGTGTTTTGGGTGGGGATTTGCTTTCGCATTACAAAGCGGTTATTAATTATAAAGATAAGGTTTTAACTCTTACTTCTGCATAACAAACTTTTTATTAACAATAAACTTTCTATTTGAATTTTCAGAGTCAGCAATTATTTTGCAATAATAAACACCGCTACTTAGATTTGATATATCCAACTTTAATTCTTGAGAAGATGGAGTTGTAATTGATTTAACAAGTATTCCCAGCGAATTAAAGATATAAATTTCTATATTTTTCAGGCGTTTCGGAAAAGAGATATTTAAAACTTCTTTAACAGGATTAGGGAAAAGATTTATTTTTATTTCGTTTGATGTGTTTTCAAATATCCATGGGCTGACATTTGGATTTTCAATACCTGCAAAATATTTTAAGCCACCTGAATAATTTCCAACGAGCAGGTCAAAATATCCGTCATTATTTAAATCGGATATAGCTGCACCTGTTCTTATTCCTGCTGAGATTTCAAAAGGAACTGAATCTATTAAAATATACAATGAATCGGATTCGGTAAAAGCACCCGAAAGATTATCTTCAATATCTTTAAAATAAAATATTTTTCCCTGCTCGGAACCAACAAGCAGTTTAAATTTGTCAAGGTTATCCCTGAAAAAGCACGGAACACTATAACCCGAGTATGAAACATTGTAATCCGTGACATTAACTTTTCCAAGACTGTCGGTTTCAAGAGTAAATACAGGGCTGGATGAAGTTCCGGTGTTTTTATAATAATTAAGGTTTCCTTTTTTTTCGCCGATTACAATGTCAATCAAATCATCTTCATTTATATCAATTAGTTGCGGGGTGCTGTATTCGCCAACATCAATATCGTGATAATTTAATGCAACTAATTCATATTCAGCAGGGTTGCCCGAACCGGCTATATTTTCAAAATAATGGATTGTTCCTTCAGCATTACCGATCAGCATATCTTTATCCCCATCACCATCCAGATCACCAAATGTCGGGAAAGCACCATCCAAATCAAGTGAAGAGATGTTTGCATAATCACGTGTAATTAGTTCAAAAGCAGGAACAGTATCAGTTCCGATATTCTCAAAAAGTGCAATTTTTGAAATATAATTTGAATGTAATATCAACCAGTCATCATAGTATGATGATTTATAATAACCGTAATTTCCGATAAATAAATCCGACAAACCATCATAATTATAATCAAATAAAACAGGATATGCTCCGGAACCCACATCTATTGTTTCATCCTGTAAAAATTGATTTGTATAAAAATTAAATACCGGTGCATTATTCTGTCCGGAATTTTTATAAATCCATACACTCCTGTAATTTCTTGATGTAATAATACTTGGGTCAAAAGGTGAAACTATCAAATCCTTTAAGCCATCATTATCAATATCAAAATAATTTGCTAAGGGCATAGAAAACTGCCTGATCGCTAAAGAGTTTGACGGAAATGAAGTATCCTGACTTATCATAAAGGCTTCATCGGGAGTTCCGCCATTGATCAGTTCAACTAAATTTGGATAATCAACATCACCAAGTATAAGGTCTTTATCATTATCACCATCCAGATCAATAACAAGAAAAGTAGATCCGGTGTGCCTGAGCCCTTTATCCAAATTCCCTTTTATCTCTTTAATTTTATTATCAGCGGTTTTATCAAAATCACTATTTTTACAAAAACAAGTATCAAGATATATCACATTTGATTCATCGTTCTCTGCAAATCTCCCCCAGCAATATTCAGTTTTAATAAAATCCAGCGAATCGGCTGTTCCGTATTTTTCCATTGACTGGTTTTTGTGCATTTCAACAAATGAGCCCAATCCCCAAAAAGTAAGAATATCCAGATCACCATCATTATCCAAATCTGTTATTGCAGGATAATCAGCGTAAGTAACCAATATATTCACATAACCACCTCCCTGAAATGATGTAAGATAAGGTGAAATTATCAGTTCAAATTTTAAATCAGTATCCGAGATATTTTTGTAAACCTTCATACTTGCCCATCCAACCGAATAAGTAAAAATATCCTCTTTTCCGTCTAAATCATAATCTACCAGGATAGCCCAGTCAAACAGTTCAGGAAATAAAAACTGATATTCGGGAGCATAAGAATAATCAACTTGATTGGGTGTTCCGTTATTTATGAATGTTAGAATTCTGTTTCCGTTTCTGTCAAAAACAAACAAATCCTTTATTCCATCCATGTTAAGATCAATTTCAGCAAACTGACATGAGTTAAAACCCCCTGTCCATGGAAATAAATAATTATCTTTATTTGG
>CAZREZ010000188.1:0-6178 GCA_964599115.1 uncultured Bacteroidales bacterium | reverse complement strand
TTTAGTGTTTATAACTCGCTAATTATCAATTTTTTATTTTATTATTAACTTTTCGTTAACTTTATTTTTATCAGACGTTAAACTTAACACATAAATACCTGTTGATAAATTTGAAATGTCAATTGATTTATTCTTTAAGTTGCTGAAATCTACTGATTTTTCTGTGTAAACTTCCTGCCCTTGCATATTTATAATTGACAGATTAAAAATATCATCAGTACCTGAAAGGTTAATGTTCAGTAAATTTTTAGATGGATTAGGGTATAATTTTAAATTTACAGAACCAGTGTTTTTCTCTGAAATATTTGTTGTGTTTGAAATCATAATATTATCAACAAATACATTATCACCTTCTTCGAAGAAATAATCTGATAAATAACATGCGGACTGGAATGTAATCGTAAAGTAAGTATTACCATAAGCTGACAGGTCAAAGATTTTTGTTTCAAACGGGTCTTCATTTGTTTCAGGGTTGAAATTTGATTCGCCGTAAATATCGGCAACTTGTTCATCGTTTACAAGCACTCTGAACCAACTGTTTGTTTTTCCAATGCCATAAGTTTGTCTTAAATCAAATGTTAATCCCACTCCTGCAATACCTGTTGCATCAACACTGCAATTTATTGCCTGTGAATGAAATTCTTCATTATCCACCCATGCCTCTTCCGGGGTAGTGTTTGTTGGTCCGCCCGACCATCCTCCAATTGCTGTATTTCCCTGAAAATGCAAGCCATAAGAAGAACCGGGTGATGCTGCTCTTCCGTCAATTGATATGCCTGCTTTTTCGTTTGAAGAAAGAACAAAATAAATTGTTTCACCTGTTTCAAAATCTTCGCTGAACGGAATTTCTATACCTTCAATAAAAATAAAATCGGTTTTGGTTTCATTGCTGCTGCCATTAGCGTTTGTTGAGGTTAAGGAAACAGTATAATAACCCGGAGCATCAAATTGCACTTCAGGGTTTTGAGTGTTTGCACTTGTTCCATTTACAAAAGTTATTGTATTTGGAGTAAATTCCCATACCCATGATGTCGGGTCATATAATGTCAGGTCATAAAAATACAGAACATCTTTATTACAAGCACTTGAATCGTTTGCACTAAAATTAACATAAGGTAAAGGTGTACTGGTAACTGTAATATAATTTTCAATTATAAGTTCATTTGTGCCAAAATTGTTAGATACGGTTAAAGTAACATCATAAGAACCTGCTGTGGGGTATTCAATACCTGTCGGATTTTGAACGTAAGAATTTGTTGGAACCCCGCCATCAAATATCCATGTCCAGTCGTCAGGTATTCCTTCCGAAAGGTCTGTAAAGTCAATGCTTGTTCCCGGAAGAATAGTTGTAACTTCTGTTGAAAATGCAGCAACAGGAGAGAAAGGTGTGCTTATAACAGCAGCATAAGCATCAATACGTCCTGCACCTAATTCTCCTGCATAAGTAGGATTAATTGCGTCAATGTCAACGCAGGTTGATTTTAAAATATCTTCTACTTCATCGGGAGTAAGGTTTGGATTAATTGAAAGTATCAGGCAGCTTAAACCGGCAGCAAACGGACAAGACATTGAGGTACCGTAAAATGTATCATAGTATCCGAGATCAGTATAATCATAAGTAGAGCTTAAAAGACCGCTTGGTCCCGGACTGCAAAAACCACCGGGAGCACAAATATCAATTGTATAACCATAGTTTGAAAATGAAGATTTTACGTCGTCATGGTCGGTTGAAGAAACTGATATAACATGATTGTATGCTGAAGGGTAATGCGGGCTGTTTGAATTTTCATTACCTGATGATGCAAGCAGTACAATTCCCATATTATAAATGGAAATACAAATATTTTGGTTTGTTTGTGAATAACCGGAGCCACCCCATGACATACTTATAACATGCGATCCGTTATTTGCAGCCCACTGAATTCCCGGAAATCCGTAAATGCCGTTTGGATTTGAATTATTGGCAGCCTTAACAGCAATAATGCTTACATTATATCCAATAGAAGCGATTCCAATATTATTATTTGTATGTCCTGCAGCTAAACCGGCACAATGAGTACCATGCGACCATGCAGATGGATCACCGGTTCCGGGAGGATCGGAACTGTTGTTGTTGTAATAAGTATCTCTTTGAAGTATAATCTTATCTTCCAGATCGGGATGTTCCGACCATACTGCATTGTCAACAATACCAACATTGATATCTGCCGATCCCTGGGTTATATTCCATGCCATTTCTGCATTGATAACATCCAAATGCCAGTTCCAGTTTGCCGGACCATTAACTAAATTATATAATGAATCGTTAGGCTTGAAGTCTATTTTGTGATACGGCACTTTCTCAACATATTCAAAATCGGTATTTTGTTCAAGTTCAGTTATGATTTCATCAACTTTATCAAAATCAGCGAATTCTATTAGGAAGGTCCTTAAAAGTTTAAAATCATTATTCAGATCATAAGGCCTTGAAAGAGCTGTAATATTATAATTTGCTCTTATTTTATTAAGAAAAGACGTATTATCAATATTAACACTTCTGTCGTTGTTTACAGGAATATTAACAGTAACATCATTTTTAAATTTAACATAAACTTTTCCATCCTGGTAATCTTTATAGAATGTTTGAGCAACTCCATTCAGGCAAAATGTAATTAGTATCAGGATAAAAAGTTTTGAAATAACTCCTGATCTTAAAGAATGTGTAAATAAATTTCTCATGGTTTTTTGTTTAAAGGGTTTTATTTATGTTAACTTATTTAAATTACGTGACGAAAAATTTTTACAAATATATTTAAAAGTTTAATTATTTATAAAAATAACATTAATATATATATATTGACAAAAAGTCAATGAAAATAGTTGCTTTATGAAGGATGATTATTTAAGAGAAATTAATTTGTTTGATGTTTACTTATAGGCAATAACATTTAATTTTATTATTTTTGCTGCCTGATTTCATATAAACAAGTAAGAAAACACTGTATAATATAAACATGATGAAATTATTAATAGAAAACATTAAAGAACTTATTAAGGTTGAGAAAAATCCTAAACTGAAAGTTGCAGGCAGGGAGATGGCAAATCTTGAAACAATCAAAGATGCATATTTATATATTGATGAAGGAAAGGTAACAGAATTTGGGAAAATGACTGATATTGGTCAACCATCAATCATCAATCATCAATCATCAATAAAGAAGATTGATGCCACAGGAAAAATGGTTTTTCCTTGCTGGTGCGATTCGCATACTCATCTGGTTTATCCACAAACCAGGGAAATAGAATATATTGATAAAATCAAAGGGCTTTCTTATGAAGAGATAGCCATGCGGGGTGGAGGTATTCTTAATTCAGCAAAGAAAATGCATGAAGCTTCCGAAAATGAATTGTTTGAGTCGGCATTAAAAAGACTGGAAGACATTATTGCTTATGGAACAGGTGCTGTTGAAATTAAAAGCGGCTATGGTTTAAATACAGAAGATGAATTAAAAATGCTTAGAGTTATAAGACGGCTGAAGGAAATTTCGCCTTTGACAATAAAAGCAACTTTTTTAGGGGCACATGCCATTCCGGCTGAGTATAGGAAAAATCAAAGTGAGTATGTTGATTTGATTATCAATGAGATGATACCTATGGTTGCTACAGAGGAGTTAGCTGATTATATTGATGTTTTTTGCGATCGTGGTTTTTTTACTGTTGAAGATACCGACAGAATACTTATGGCTGGGATGAAATACGGCTTACGTCCGAAAATCCATGCCAATGAATTGGATTTTTCAGGAGGTATTCAGGCAGGAGTGAAATACAATGCACTATCTGTTGATCATCTTGAATTTACAGGAGATGAAGAGATTAAAGTCTTGCTGGATTCCGAAACTATGCCAACAGTTTTGCCGGGTGCTGCCTTTTTTCTCGGTATGGTTTATGCTCCTGTCAGAAAAATGATTGATTCTGGTTTGCCTGTAGCTTTGGCAAGTGATTTTAATCCCGGTTCTGCACCATCAGGAAATATGCAATTTATTTTGTCAATGGGAAGCATTGCTTATAAAATGCTGCCTGAGGAAGGGATTAATGCAACAACAATAAACGGTGCCTATGCAATGGGAATTAGTGAAGAATTGGGAAGTATAGCAGTTGGTAAAAAAGCTAATGTTTTTATTACAAAACAAATTCCTACTTATGAGTATATGCCTTATGCTTTTGGAAGTAATAAAGTGGAAACAGTGATTTTAAATGGGGAAGTTCAATGAATGAATCAGGGTGTTAATACAAAAAAATAAACATAAAATTGACTTTCAATAATTAAAATATTAAATAAGATAAAACATGAAACAATTGATTGAATGCGTCCCGAATTTCAGTGAAGGACGAGATATGAATATTATCAGGCAAATTACAGATGAGATAGAAACAATAGAAGGTGTTAAATTACTTGATGTTGACCCTGGTGCTGCAACAAACAGGACTGTTGTAACATTTGTAGGAACACCTGATGAAGTTATTGAAGCAGCTTTCAGAGCAGTAAAAAAAGCCTCGGAAGTAATTGATATGAGTAAGCATAAAGGCGAACATCCCAGGATGGGCGCAACTGATGTTTGTCCTTTAGTTCCGATTGCCGGAATTACAATGGAAGAAACAGTTGAGTACGCAAGGAAATTAGCCAAAAGAATTGGTGATGAACTTGAAATACCGGTTTATTGTTACGAAAATGCTGCTTTTACCGAAGAGAGGCGGAATCTTGCAAATTGCCGCTCAGGCGAATATGAAGGCATGGCGGAAAAACTTACCGACCCGCATTGGAAACCCGATTATGGTCCCGCAAAATTTAATGCAAAAGCAGGTGTAACAGCAGTTGGTGCCCGTGATTTTCTTGTCGCATTTAATGTAAATTTAAATACAACCTCAACCCGCAGGGCAAATTCTGTTGCTTTTGATGTGCGTGAACGTGGCAGGGCTAAAAGAGAAGGCGATCCTGTAACAGGCAAAATTGTTAAAGATGAAAACGGTAATACAGTTATGATACCCGGTTCATTAAAATGTGTTAAAGGAATAGGCTGGTTTATAGAAGAATATGGTATTGCACAGATTTCAATGAATTTAACAAATATCAGTATTACACCTGTTCATATAGCTTTTGATGAAACGTGCAGAAAAGCCGAAGAAAGAGGTATTAGAGTTACAGGTTCCGAGTTGGTTGGATTAATTCCTTTGCAAGCTATGCTGGATGCAGGAAAGTATTTTCTAAGAAAACAAAAACGTTCGGTTGGTGTGTCTGAAAAAGAATTACTTAAAATAGCAATGAAATCAATGGGACTGGATGACCTTAAACCTTTCAATCCGAAAGAAAAGATAATTGAATATATGCTTGATGATGATGATAAGAAAAAACTTGTTGAAATGTCACTGACTGATTTTGCTGATGAAACTGCATCGGAATCGCCTGCTCCGGGAGGGGGATCAATTTCTGCCTATGTAGGTTCGTTGGGAGTTTCGTTAGCAACTATGGTTGCAAATCTTTCATCTCATAAACGTGGCTGGGATAACAGATGGGAAGAATTTTCAGACTGGGCTGAAAAAGGTCAGAAAATCAAAGATGAATTATTACATCTTGTTGATGAAGATACAAATGCTTTTAATAAAATTATGGATGCATTCGGTTTACCAAAAGGCAGCAATGAGGAAAAAACAGCCCGGCAGGAAGCCATTCAGGAAGCATCAAAATATGCCATCGAAATTCCGTTTAAAGTTATGCAGAAAGCTTATGAATCTATGGAAATTATTAAAGCTATGGCAGAAATTGGAAATCCTAATTCTGTCTCCGATGCAGGCGTTGGAGCCCTTTGTGCCAGAACAGCCGTGATGGGTGCATATTTAAATGTTAAAATCAATGCTTCCGGTGTGGATGACAATGATTTTGTTAATGAAAAATTATCAAAAGGATTGGAGATTGAAGAAAAAACCAAAGAACTTGAAGCTGAGATTTTAAAGATTGTGAATGAGAAAATAACCTAACAGGTCGGGTAAAGAACTGTTAGGTTGTAGAGATTTTCTCAATCTAACAGGTTTAAATCAACCTGTTAGGTTAGGTTAATTCTTCTTCCAGAATAGTTTTCCTGTTTTCCACACACATAAATAAAGTTGAATATTTTAGGATATAAAATACAGAATAACAACATAA
>CAZREZ010000187.1:0-6191 GCA_964599115.1 uncultured Bacteroidales bacterium | reverse complement strand
ATATCAGGCACTTAAAAAATTGACAATTGATAATAAAAGCAATATCTTTAAACACATAAAAGGAAATAATGAAAAACCCATGATATATTAACAAAAAAAAACATAATAATAATTTTGGGTATTTCATCCAAAATTATGAATTAAAAAACAATAAATTATTATAATATGAAAAAAGTATTAAGAAAAAAATTTCAGGGGTACACTTTAAACGAACTTTTAGTAGTCCTCATTATTATCGGTATTCTGATTTTAATTGCCTTGCCAAGCTTAATGCCCTTGATATCAAAGGCTAAAGCAACGGAGGCAAAGCTTCATCTTACACACTTACACACTTTACAGAAAAGTTATTTTTATATGTACTCAAAGTACTCAAATGATATGGAGGAGATTGGTTTTGAGCAAGAAAAGTTAGTAAGTGACGGTGGAAAAGCCAATTATTTGATTGAAATTGTTGAAGCGGATATAACCGGATTTACAGCAAGAGCGACAGCAATTGTTGATTTTGATGGTGATGGCACATTTAACGTGTGGGAAATAGATAAAGATAAAAATTTAGTTGAAGTTGAAAGGGATTGATGAATTTAGTTTTAGTATTATTCATATTGTTGATCTGTATATTTATTGCGTTTCAGGATTTTAAATATAGAGCTGTAACATGGTGTTTTTTCCCTTTATTAGCATTTTTTGTTTTTACTTTTGGCTATGTCGAGGGAATTGCCTTAATAAAACTGATACTATTTTTTGTAGTTAATCTGATTGTTGTTTTTTTTCAATTATTTTTTTTAACTATTTATTTTTCTATTAAAAATAAAAAAATATTCATGCCAATCAATAAAATAATCGGACTGGGAGACATTTTATTTCTACTCATCCTTTGTTTTGCATTCTCACCAATTAACTTCATCTTATTTGTGATCATTGCTTTATTCCTGACACTTTTGATTATTTTAATAATAAGGAGAGGGGAAATTGATAACCAATATAAAATACCAATGGCAGGATACTTATCAGTATTCTACAGTATAGTATTAATTGTTTTTTATTATCTGTCAGGAATCAATCTTTATAAAGACCATTTTACTGAAATTATACTGAATACTATTTAGATGTTTTAATATGGATTTTATAGAACTTACAACCGAATTACAGCAAATTATTACTCCCGAGCAGGCATGGTATTATTCTATAATTCCCCAAAATAATGGTGATGCTATAAGCTTTTACATTGACAGGAAAAAAGTAAATGGTTCCACTGCCGACGAACTGGAAATTTTATTTGGCAAACCGGTAAATCTGGAAAAGACCGATTCACAGCTTATCAATAAAACATTAGGTAAATATTACAGAAAACGTGAAGAGCGAAAAATTAAGAGAAAAGTTCAAAATGTATTATTTGATAATAACCGGTATGAAGATATTTTGTATAAACTAATTGACGAAGCAAATTCAGTTAATTCCAGTGACATTCATATTGAAAGTTATAAAGATAAATGTCGTGTAAGGTTGCGCATAGATGGTAAATTGATTGAAAGAAATACCTTTAATAAAAGTGAATATCCTGCACTTGTTAACAAAGTCAAAATAAAAGCTAATTTGGATATTGCTGAAAAAAGACTACCGCAAGACGGTAGAATACTTTTTGAATCTGATAATGGTGAATTTGATATCCGGGTATCAACCTTGCCTTCATTATTCGGTGAAAAAATTGTTCTGAGATTATTGAGCAGGGACGCAACGGAAATAAATATTCGGCAACTTGGTTTTGAGGAAAAACAATTGAGCGACTATTTAGAGGGTCTGAAAAAAACACATGGTATAATTCTTATAAGCGGTCCTACCGGTTCAGGAAAAACAACAACTCTGTATGCAACTTTAAAGATATTAAATAATGAAGATACGAATATTTTAACAATTGAAGACCCGATTGAATATACATTAGATGGAATCAATCAGGTTCAATTGAAAGAAAGTATTGGATTAACTTTTGCCAGCGCCTTAAGAACATTTTTACGTCAGGACCCGGATATTATAATGCTAGGAGAGATAAGGGATCCCGAGACTGCACAAATGGCCATTAGGGCAGCATTAACAGGACATTTAGTATTATCTACTATTCATACTAATTCTGCCTGGGGTACGGTGTCAAGATTAATTGATATGGGAATACCTTCCTTTTTGTTAGCAGATACCCTTAATCTCAGCATTGCTCAAAGACTTGTAAGATTACTTTGTCCGAAATGCAAGAAAAAACAAGCTTTTGAGCGTCATAATATGTCGTCTGTTATTAAAGATAAATACAAAAGTCAATGGCATTATACTGCCCAAGGATGTGAGTATTGTTATTATACCGGATATAAAGGAAGACGAGCAATATTTGAAGTTATACCAATAAACACCGATGTAGCTCAAAACATAAAGAATGAAGTTTACAATATTAATGAATATTTAAAAACTAAAAGTATTAAAACAATGCAGGAAATTGCTATTGATCTGGTGCGTGATGGAGAAACATCTTTTAATGAAATATATCCAATATTGTTAAATAACTAAGTTATTGGGAGTGAAAAAAAAATTTTACATATTAAGCAGAGTTGTAATTATATTAGTAATAATTTGTTTCCTCAGGGAAAAGTGTTTTTCACAATCGCGCTTTGAAGTGTTGGATACCGAATTGGAAAAATTATCTGTATGTATACCGGGCTTGAATCACGAACTTGAGCTTTCAGTGAGTAATGTGCCATTGAAAGAGTTCATTAGGAATATTGCCAATCTGACACAAATTAATATTATACTGGAAGGCGATTTAAACCAATCGGTTACAAATAATTTTGTAAACATTCCTGCAAAAGATGTTTTATTATTCTTATGCAAATATTTTGATCTTGATCTGAGTTATACAGGTAAAATCCTTACTATTACTAAATATCAACCACCAACCAAGCCCTATAAGCCTAAAACTCTCAAAATTATTTATGATTCAACTGCAAACAAAATAACCTTTGATCTGAAAAATGATAGTTTGGTGCTTGTTGCAAAACAATTAACCCAACTAACCGGTGAAAATTTTATTTATTCAACCAATCTTAATAATAAAATTGTTTCAATATTTTTAAGAAATCTGGATCTGGAAAATGCTATTGATAAATTAGCATTTAGTAATCAATTAAAAATAAACAAAAAAGACGATATTTTTATAATCGAACAGGACGAGCAAACGAGCAAAGCTTCCACTAATAAAAGAGGTGCTTCAAAGAAAGAAATTTCCTCCGATGTTCTGGATTTTACAATACATGATATACAACATATAGATATTTATGCCATTGAGATGCCCATTAGTGATGTCATCACTGCAATTTCGAAAGAACTTAATATAAGTTATTTTATTTTATCCGAACATATAGGAACAACGAATATTAATCTCATAAATGTTTCATATGAAGAATTTCTTTCAAATGTATTGAATGGAACAAATTATACTTACTCAAAGCAGAATAATATCTATTTAATTGGCGAAAGAATATCGGAAGGGCTCAGAGAAACTAAATTAATTCATTTGATACAAAGATCTGTTGTTGATCTATCACAGGCTATTCCCGAAAATCTCCTGAAGGATGTTATAATTAAAGAATTTCATGAATTAAATGTTTTAATAGTAAGTGGTTCCGCACCAAATATTTATGAAGTTGAAGAATTTATTAAAGATATTGACAAACCCGTGCCGCTTATCCTTATAGAAGTAATGATTATTGATAATCAATCGGGTTATATGATATCTACAGGAATATCAGCAGGCGTTGGAGAAGCACCTGTTAAGTCGGGAGGGACATTTTTACCTTCAGTGAATTATACTTTTAACTCCGAATCAATTAACAAATTACTGAATAGTTTTAACGGTTTTGGTGTCGTTAATTTAGGCAAGGTAAATCCGAATTTTTATCTTTCAATTAAAGCAATGGAAGATGCCGGACTTGTCAAAGTAAGGTCAACACCAAAATTATCTACGTTAAACAGTCATGAAGCAAATTTAATTATTGGTAACACGGAATATTATTTGGAAGAAAAAAGCGACTTCATTGTTAATCAGAGCACACAACAGGTAACTACTTCAACTTATAAATCAGTTACGGCAGATTTTAAATTAACAATTCTTCCGATCGTTTCCGGCAATGATCAGATAACGCTGGATATTCTTGTAGAACAATCCGACTTTACCGGACGTATATCCAAACAAGCGCCACCAGGCCAAGTGTCAAGGAGTTTCAGTTCACAAATTAGAGTAAAAAATGATGAAATGGTATTACTAGGCGGCCTGGAAGAAAAGTCTGTTAAGGATACCGGAACAGGTATTCCGATATTGAACCGTATTCCGATTATCAAGTGGTTTTTCTCAAGCCAAACAAAAGAGTCGAAAGACAATAAATTGAATATTTTTATTAAACCAACAATTATTTATTGATATTGAAAAAGTTAAAAGAAATATTGGATAAGCTAAATATTACAAATTCGGTTTTTGTATCCGTCGAAATTGTTATTAATTCAGAAAAAGAACGGGTTTATAATTTTGTTTTGGTCAAATACATTAACAATAAAATTAAAATTTTAGAAAAACAACCGGGATTGACAAATTTCAATGAATTGTCAAAATTTCTGAAAAAAAAATATCCTGTTATAATAACATTAAATGGAAAAGGAATACTTATTAAGAAAATTGCGGTTAAGAGTAAACTTAAAAATGAGGAAATATTCAGGCAGGTATTCCCAAATGCAAGACTTGAAGATTTTTATATTCAAAAGTTTATTATTAATGAAAATAATGTTATTGCAACAATAGTAAGGAAGACAGTTATAGAGAAAATATTAAAAGAATTTGACGGATATTTTATTATTGATATAAATTTAGGTTTTCTTTCAATTGAGCATATATTGGATGTTTTGTCATTATCATCAAAAAAACTTTCAATAAATGACTTTAGAATTACCATTGAAAATAATCACATTGTAGATTTTCAACCGATAAAGTTTAAAAGAAAAGAACAGAACTTTTTCCTGGAAGAGGAAGAAATTGATGAGGATTTGCTTATTCCTTTCTCAGCAGCAGTTAAAAGCGGGATATTAAAAATATTTTCAACTGATTCGTTTGGTTTAGTTATCAATAGAAAGGAATTTAAATATTTTAATTTTTATAAAATTATAGGTTGGGCAGTTCTGTTATTTTGTTTTATTATTCTATTGGTCAATTTTCTGATATTTGATGCACTAAATAATAAAAACAATGAGCTTGTTGCTGAGGTTTCATCATTCAACGAGTTAATTAATAATCACTCTGCTTTAAAGGAAGAATTATTAAAAAAGGAAAAAATCATCAATGATCTGGGACTGCGTTATACTATACGAACTTCATATATTGCAGATAGAATTGCTTATTCTCTTCCAGGCTCAATAAAGCTAAATATTTTAAAAGTATTTCCACCTGTAAAAGAAAATAGAAAAAAAATGATTTTTGACAGAAAAAAAATAAATATTTCAGGAATTACAAAATCACCCGTCATACTTAATGAATGGATGTATAAATTAAGAAAATTAGAATGGATAGAAGATTTAACATTAACTGATTATAATTATAATGATAAAGAATATAATGCAAATTTTGAATTGATAATTAACCTAAAACAACAATAAAAAATAATTTAATAAATTGTTTAATAATACAACATACAAAACCAAATTAAAATTACTAATATTAGTATTAGCTTTATTACTGCTGATAGTTTATAGACTTGCCATTGTAAAAACGATTGAAAAATATCAGGACTGTACCAATCTGAAGGAAAAGTTAAACCTGGTTTCTTTAGCACCTCGTGAGATAAAAGAATTACGAAACAGGATAAACTCAATAAATGAATTCTTTGGCAGGAATAGTGATAGCACATTAAATACAAGAGCAGTTCTAATTGATAAAACAAGCTTTTTCGCAAAACAAAAAAATATTAAAATAAAATCAATCAATGAGCCCGATTTCCATACTGAGAATGATATACTAATTGAAACCAATCAAATTATCCTTGAAGGATCATTTTTTAATCTTCTTAGGTATATTGCTTTTATTGAAAAGGAGAATAAAAACGGAAATATAGCATCGGTAAAATTTTATACTGAAAAAAACATCAAAACAAAAAAGGAAAAACTATTAC